>CAIWAH010000201.1 GCA_903910585.1 uncultured Verrucomicrobiota bacterium | reverse complement strand
GTGCCCCAGGTCGAGGCAAAGACGGTTCGGCACGGGCTTGCTGACGACCCGCGTAAGCAGCACGGCCGCGGGAAGGAAATTCAGGTCCGGAAGCTTCTTCGCGTAACCGGCGTCCCAGAGAACCGTGGTGCCCGGGCTGAGTTCCACGCCGTCGCGGCGTGCGTGCATCGGAAACGTCGGTGATCCGCCCGCGACTACCGTCGGCACGGGCAAGCCAGCTTTCTCAAGTTGGTTACGAAGCGTGGCCACCGGAGCAAACGCGGAGTCGCAGTCAGCGCTGCGGACGGCGGGATCGGAGTCGTGCAAGTGACCGTCGTAGGCATGCAGACCGCCGGGCAGAAAGCATCCGGCTTCCACCATGGCGCGATACAGTGCGAACGCATTCGCATCCGGCGGCACGCCGGTGCGGCCCTGGCCCACATCGAGATCCAGGAAGAGGGTCAGCGGCCGGTTGTTGGCCGCGCGCCGGAGCTGGGTGAGGGAATCCGAATGGTCGAACAGGCAGCCAAAACGGACCCCGGGCTGCCGCGCGGCCAGTTCCAGCAGGCGCCCGATCTGCGGCCCGACCGGCTGGTAGGCGAGCAGCACATCCTTGGCCCCGTTCTCCGCGGCCATCTCTGCCTCGGCGATGGTGGCGCACTTGAACTTCGTGATCCCGAGTTCGACCTGCCGACGGACGAGCTCGGGCAGCTTGTGCGTCTTGATGTGCGGACGCAGCCGGGCGGGTCCGCCGGCGATGCGGAGCATCTCGGCCAGGTTCACCTCGATGCGTTCGCGGAACAACAGCAGGGCGGGCGACGGAATTTCGGCGGCGTTGACGACCTCGAACCAGTTCACGGGGTCCTTTCCCAGCGCCAGATGACGCCGTCCTCGGGATCCTTCACTTCGGCGGTGCGATGGAAGCCGCACTTGGTCAGCACGCGCGTCGAGGCGTTGTGCTCGGGCAGGGTGTGGGCGATGACGCGGGCGAGGCTGATGCAGCGGCGGGCCTCCGCCACCAATGCGCTGGCGGACTCCGTGGCGAGTCCCTGGCCGCGAAACTGCGGCGCAATGCCGTAGCCGAGCTCGATCACGCCGTCCGCATCCGCCGGTCCCTTGAAGCCACACAGGCCGATGACTGCACCGGACTCGCGGTGCGTGACGAGGAAGGGTGCCCACCACGCCGCGCCGGCTCCGGCCGTGGCGAGCTTGTTCAGCGTGTAGTTCAGCGCTTCCGGGAACTCATTGTAGCCGGGCTCGACCGCCGGGCCGAATTCACGGGTGAATTCCTCCGGACCGACCACGAGGGCGCGCAACTGCTCCGCCGTGCTGCGGCGCAGCTCCAGGCGGGCCGTGGTCAGCGTCTCGGCCGGGCTCATTCCGGCTTCAGCTCGAAGATGGCTTCGACCTCGACCGCGATGTTGCCGGGCAGCGGTCCCATGCCCACCGCGCTGCGGGCACCGATGCCGTGGTCGGGACCGAAGACTTCGGCCATGAGCTCGCTGAAGCCGTTGATGACCTTGGGATGCTCGTAGAAGTCGGGCGCGGAATTGACCATCCCGAGCGTCTTCACGATGCGCTGGATGCGGTCCAGCGAGCCGAAGTGCCCGCGCAGGTTGGCCAGCATTGCGAGCCCCACCTGACGGGCGGCGGCCTTGCCGGCATCAAGGCTCAGGTCGCGGCCGACGACGCCTTGGATCAGCGAGCCGTCGAGCCGCACCGGGCCGTGACCGGACACGTAGGCGATGTTCCCGACGACCACCACCGGCTTGTAAACGGCGATGGGCTTCGGGGCGGGCGGCAGCTGGAGCTGAAGTTCGGCAAGTCGTTGTTCGGCGCTCATGACGGGATGAATGATGCGCAGCGGACTACCATGCCGCCCGGTCAGCGTCGAGCCGCGGCGCGCCCAGTCTCGACTGGTGCGGTTCCGGATGAACGCGCGCCGGAAGTCCGAGGGGCCGCTTCCAATTCCGCCGGAACCAAGCGAGGCTGGGCGGACAAGTCCATGAGTCCTCGACCGCTTCGCTGGGGCATCCTCGGCACCGCCAACATTGCGCGGAAGAACTGGCACGCCATCCACAACTCCGGCAACGGCGTGCTCGTCGCCGTTGCCAGCCGCGACCGGAAGCGGGCGGAGCAGTTCATCGCCGACTGCCAGGCATCGGCGCCCGTGCCGGTGTCGCCGCGGCCATTCGGCAGCTACGAGGAGCTGGTCACCGCTCCGGACGTGGACGCCGTTTACATCCCGTTGCCGACGGGCCTTCGCCGCGAGTGGGTGCTCCGGGCCGCCGCCGCGGGCAAACATGTCGTCTGTGAAAAGCCCTGCGCACCTTCCTCCGCGGATCTGCTCGCGATGACGGAAGCCTGCCGCCGTCATGGCGTGCAGTTCATGGACGGCGTGATGTTCGTCCATGGCCGGCGCCTGGCACGGCTGCGGGACACGGTGGCGGACGGTGTCTCGGTGGGCGACGTCCGCCGGATCGCCACGCAGTTCACCTTCCGGGGCGACGAAGAGTTCTTCGCCCACAATCCGCGCATCCATGCCGCACTTGAGCCGCAGGGCTGCCTGGGCGACCTCGGCTGGTATTCGGTGGTGTTCACCCTCGAGATGCTCGGCGGCCGGTTGCCCGAGACCGTCACCGGGCGCATTCACCGCACCTGGGGACCCGATGCCGTGCCGGCGGAGTTCTCCGGTGAACTGCGGTATGCCGACGGCGTTTCCTCGGCCTTCTACTGCTCCTTCCTCACCGAAAACCAGCAGTGGGCGAGCGTCAGCGGAACGCGCGGCCATCTGCACGTCACCGACTTCGTGCTGCCCTTCGCCGGGACCGAAGCCGCGTTCGAGATCTTCCAGCCGGTGTTCGAGGTGAACGGGTGCCGGTTCGAGATGCATCCGCACCGCCGCCGCGAATCCGTTGACGAGCCGTCCAACAACGCTCCCGGAGCCCAGGAGACGAACCTCTTCCGCAACTTCGCCGCCCAGGTCGCGACCGGGGTGTTGAACGCGGACTGGCCGGAGCGGGCGCGCAAAACCCAGCTGCTGTTGGACGCCTGCCTGGAGTCCGCCCGGGCGGGTGGACGGGAAATCACAGTGCCGCGGTTGGCCTAGAAGACTCCGGTGACCTCGACGGTGCGGCCGTCATCCACGACCCGGCGCATCTGGTCGAACCACCACGCGGCCCGCTCTCGTGAACAGGCCCGGCGGGCGGCAGCGGCGCGGTTGCGGGTTCGGGGAGCCGCGGCGGCCAGGGAAAAGTCGAGCTGGACTTCGCGGTCTCCGGCGGAGTCCGGCACGATTGCGCGGGGGGCGGCGGCCGATGTCGCTTCGTTTTTCATGCCGGCAGTGTGGCCGGAGGACTCGGACAATCGCAGGCCGACCGGTCGGCTGACACCCCGGCCGGTCGGCGCTGGTCGGGAACCTTGGGTTCCCTGAAGCCGTCCGCATCTCCCGGGCACTGCCATCAGCGCTGCCAACTGTCAGCTCCGGCGGTGCGCCATCGGACGTCTCCACCCAGCTCATCGGCGCGGCCTCGTGGCCACTTGAGCAACGTCGGAGAGGCGACGGGACGGCGATGGTGTCGCCGCAGGTGTCAGGTCGGTGGCGCGGCGGTGCGGCCGGTGAAGTTGATCCGGAGCGTGGCCTCGGCGCGGGAACGCGACTTGGTCGGAGGCGTGCCGGGCGCGGAGCCGGGACTGAACTTCGCCCACCACGCCTGCGCATCCGCGGCGGTCCACGGGGCGCTGACGGGACATTCCCGCAGCGCGCCGGAAAGTTCCGCCACGGTCTGCGGCCGTTCCGCGGGATCCTTGGCCAGACAGCGCAGGATAAGTTTCTCCAGTTCGGGGCTGACGGTGCGGGTGGAGCGCACCGACGGCGGCAGGGGCGCGGATTCGAGGTGCTTCCGCCAGATTTCGGTATGGTCCTCGCCGTCGAAGAGCGGCTCGCCGGTCAGCAGCACGTGGGCGACCACGCCGAGGGCGTAGATGTCGCTCCGCGCATCGCCAAAGCCCGCCTGCCGGATGCATTCGGGCGACATGTAGTGCGGCGTTCCAAGGAACCGCGTGGTGTCAGGACGGTCAGTCGCCTTGCCGACCGTTTCGGTCTCCCCGGCGACACGGCCCACGAGGCCGAAGTCGAGGACCTTCACCGTGTCGGGAATCCCGCCGCGTTCGCAAAGGAAGAGGTTGCCCGGCTTGATGTCGCGGTGGATCAGTCCGGCGGCGTGGGCTTCATGGAGCGAACCGCAGACCTGCGTGAGGAAATGGATGACCCGGGCTTCGGGCTGGGCGCCATGGCGTTCGATGAGGTCCTGGAGCGTGAGCCCGCGGAGCAGTTCCATCGCGTAGTAGAAGATGTCGTCCGCCGTGCGGCCATAGTCGTAAATCTGGATCGTGTTGGGATGGGTGAGCTGGCAGGTGAGGCGGACCTCGTGCTCGAACTGCTTCACCAGGTCCGGGTCGGCCCGGTCCGGCAGGAGGAGCTTCACCGCAGTTTCCCGGCGCAGCAGTGCGTGGTGCGCCCGGTAAACGACGCCCATCGCGCCCTCGCCGATCTTCCCGTCGAGCGTGTATTGGCCGAGCTGGCGGGCCTTGAGCGCGGCCTCGGTGAACTTCCGACGCCACTTGGCGTTCACGTAGGCGACCATCAGCGTGATGACCGTGAACAGCGCCAGCAGCCCGAAGAGCCCGGCGAAGATCATCACCAGCACGACCAACGGCTTGTAGGCCTCCAGGCTGTCCATCTTGGTGAGGACGCCGAAATTCAGGTCCGGCAGCCAACGCCAGGCGCCCACCACCTTCACCCCGCGGTAATCCGGCGAATCCTCCACCTGCACGCCGGTGCCGCCCGCGACCGCGTCGGCGACCATCTGCATCAGGGGCCGCGCGGCGAGGGCCGCCGGATCCAAAGTCTTGGCGTGGGTCAGGTCCATTCCGGGATCGCGCAACGTGAGGTTGAGCGACGAAGTGGTGTCCGGGGCGTTGGTCAGGAGGCCGAGGGACCGCAGCTGGTCGTCGAACCGGCTCTGGGAGATCAGCAGGCCGCTGACGTCAAAGGCGAACGTCTCGCCCGTGTCCCCGGAGCGAGCCACGGACAGCACCCGGGTGAACTCCTGTTCCGGCCGGACGATGCAGGCCAACGCGCCCACCACTATGCCGGCGTCGTTTTTCACCGGAGCGACGACCTGCATCAGGTTCAGCTGCCCGCGCGGGCCGCCGAACAGGTTGGTGCCTCCCGGGCCCCGCGGCGGCGGACCGAACCGCCCTTCGCCTTCGGGAGGGGGGCCGTCTCCGGGTGGACGCTCCGGAGCAATCCTGCCTTCGTTGGGCGGCGGGCCACGAAAGTCACCGCCACCCGGCCGGCGCCCAAATCCACCGGGACCGCCCGGGCCTCCCGGGCCGCGGGGTCGCCCGGCCTTGAAGGGCGTGATCAGCACCGTCTTGCCGGAGGCGAACAGGGCCTGATAACGCTCCGTCATCGTGTCCGCCACGGGTGCCCCGAGGCGCGGAGTCATGCGCCCGGACACCGCGACGACGTTGAGATTGGTGCTGACCAGTTCCGCCATGCCGTAACCGGCAGCGCGGACCTTTTCCCCCAGCAGCCGCTGGAATTGCGCCTGTTGGGGAAGGCCGCCCAACCGAAACCGGTCCTGTTCCCGGCCGGCACTGGCAGCCAGCACGTCCAGCGCGAGGGAACGGATCTCGGGATCGTTGGCGAGCAGTCCGGCGAGGCGTTCCTGGTTGCTGACCCAGATCTCGAGGGCCGTGACGTTGGCGTCGAGCGTCGTTTTCAGGTCCGCCGCGAGCTTGGCTTTGATCGTCCCGTGGACGGCCCGCAGGCTCCAGTTGCCGATGACGACAAGCAGCACCGCCGCGAGCAGCGGCAGGCCGAAGAGGTAGCGTTTCCGGGTGAGCGTCATGCGGCGTCGCGGCGGCATCTGCACGCGGCGTGCCGCAGCGTCCCGGAAACCCCGGACCAGTGCCAGCCCGGGAATTCGGCCGGCCCGAATCCGCTGCTGACCTCGCGCCGGCCCGTTCCTAGGATCGCCACGTGCCACCTGCCGACTTTCTGGGCGCCGCGGACGCCCTGTTCCAGATCCGTTCCAAAGGCGCCGGTCCGGCCGGCAAGCTGCCGCTGACCGAAGAGCAGCTCCGGAACGCGCCCAGCGGCGACCTGTTCGGCCTCACGCAGAATGCGGGCATGGGCTGGAATCCGGACGAGCTCAATCGCGACCAGTTCCTCATCCTCAGCACGCTCGGCGGCCTGCGGGCGCCGGACGGCAAACCCATCGCCCTCGGCTACCACACCGGTCACTGGGAGCTCGGGCTGCAGGTGAAGACCGCCGCGGAGGAACTACGCCGGCACAGGGCGGTTCCCTTCGCGGGCTATGTGTCCGATCCGTGCGACGGCCGCACGCAGGGCACCGTCGGCATGTTCGATTCGCTGCCGTATCGCAATGACGCCGCCATCGTCTTCCGCCGCCTGATCCGCTCGCTGCCCACCCGCCGCGGCGTGCTCGGCGTGGCAACGTGCGACAAGGGGTTGCCGGCCATGATGATGGCCCTCGCGGGCACGCCGAACCTGCCCACCGTGCTCGTGCCCGGCGGCGTCACGCTGCCGCCCGAGCGGGGCGAGGATGCCGGGGCGGTGCAGACCATCGGGGCGCGCTTCAGCCACGGGATGCTCTCGCTGGATGAGGCGGCCGAACTCGGCTGCCGGGCCTGCGGCAGTCCCGGCGGCGGCTGCCAGTTCCTCGGCACCGCCGCGACGTCACAGGTCGTCGGCGAAGGTCTGGGACTTTCGCTGCCCCATTCCGCGCTTGCGCCGAGCGGCGAGGCGGTCTGGAACGACCTCGCCGTTCAATCGGCCCGGGCACTCGTCGGACTCTGCGCGCAACAGCGCACCACGCGCGACGTGCTGACCGAGGCCGCCATCCGCAACGCGATGACGGTGCATGCGGCCTTCGGGGGCTCCACCAATCTGCTGCTCCACATCCCCGCCATCGCCCACGCGGCCGGGCTCCGCCGCCCCACCGTGGACGACTGGACCGCCGTCAACCGCCGCACGCCGCGGCTTGTCAGCGTGCTGCCCAACGGACCGGTGCATCACCCCACCGTGCGGGTTTTCCTCGCCGGCGGCGTGCCGGAGGTGATGCTTCATCTCCGCGCCCTCGGCCTGCTCGACCTCGACGTGTTGACCGTCGCGGGCGTCCGTCTCGGTGAGGTGCTGGCCGCGTGGGAAACCAGCGACCGCCGCCGGCGCTTTCGCGAGAAGCTCCGCGAACTCGACGGCGTGGAACCGGACGACGTGATCCTGCCGCCGGCCAAGGCCAGGGAACGCGGACTCACCAGCACCGTCACGTTCCCTCGCGGCAACCTGGCGCCCGAAGGCTCGGTGATTAAGTCCACCTCGATCGACCCCAGCGTCGTGGGCGCGGACGGCGTCTATCGTCACGAAGGACCGGCCAAAGTCTTCACCCGCGAACGCGAGGCCATCGCCGCCATCAAGCGCGGCGACGTGAAGGCCGGTGACACGTTGGTCCTGATCGGGGCTGGCCCGATGGGCACGGGCATGGAGGAAACCTACCAGCTCACCAGCGCGCTCAAGCACCTGCCCTTCGGCAAATATGTGGCGCTGATCACGGACGCCCGTTTCAGCGGCGTGAGCACCGGCGCGTGTCTGGGGCACGTCGGTCCCGAAGCACTGGCGGGTGGCCCCCTCGGCAAACTTCGCGACGGCGACCTGATCCGCCTCGTCATCGACCGGAACCAACTGGCCGGCACGGTGGAATTTGTCGGCACCCGCGAGCAGCCCGTTTCCGCGGAAGCCGGCGCGGCGATTCTGGCTGCCCGCCCGGCGCATCCGGACTTGGCCCCCCATTCCGACCTGCCGGACGACACGCGCCTCTGGGCCGCGTTGCAGGCGGCTGGCGGCGGCACGTGGGGTGGCTGCGTCTATGACGTGGCCGCCATCGCCGCGCGGCTGCAGGGCTAGGCGCGAACCGGGAAAAACAGGCGAAAACCAAACTTCGGCTTGCACCGTGGCCGGCTTCCGCTAACAACTCCGCGCCCGTGCGAGATTAGCTCAGCGGTAGAGCATTCGCTTCACACGCGAGGGGTCGCAGGTTCAAACCCTGCATCTCGCACCATCTCCTCCCCCTCCGGTCGCCATGTGCCGCCGACCTTTTCGCGAAACCATTCCGCGGAAGGTCCTTCTTTTCGTCCTGCTCCTGCTGGAACTCAGTGTCTTCGTGGGCTGTCGTCCCGGAAACTGTGCCGACCCGGCCGCCGGTTACTACGCCGGCGCGTTGCCCGACGGCCGCGTCGTGTGGTTTCGCTGGGAACCCTCGGGAAGCGAGGTGTCCGGCGAACTGCGCTCGCTGGCGAGCGTGGAGCCCGGCCGGCTTACGGGGACCAATGCCGGCGGCGGTGTGCTGGGCCAGTTGCGGCGGGACTGGGATGACCAGGTCCCGGATGAGGGGCGGTTTCTGCTCCGGGCCGATGTCGGGGCGGGAGAGTTGCAAGGCTTCTGGCGGCAGCCGGGACAGACGAAGGCCGAACCGGTGCGTTTCTCCCGCTTCGCAGCCTGGGAACAACGTCACCGGGTTTCCCGCCTGCGCTTCCGGCAGTATGGGCTTTCCCGGGATGCGACCGCCGCCTGGCCGCGGTTTCTTGACCCGGATCCCTTTTGGGCGGCGGTCAACGACAGGCTGGAGCAGGAGGCGGCCGGACGAATGGACCCGTTCGTCCGTTGGAGCTGGGAAGAGCTGAAAGAGATCTGGAACTGGCCGGAGCGCGGGATGTCAGGGGAATACTGCCTCGAATGCCGCTGGGAGGTCGTCTGGCGGACCAATCAGCTCGTGAGCCTGCTGGAATTTCACGACACCTACCTCGGCGGGGCGCACGGGATGCACGGGTATCGCGGGGCCAACTTCCAATGGTCCGACGGCCGGCTGCGGGAGCTCGCGTTGGCGGATTTCTTCCGGCCGGACTCCGGCTGGCTGCGGCAGCTCCACGGTCTGGTGACCGAAGACCTGCGCCGCCAGGAAGCGGAATGGTATTCCGAAGCCGCGACCAATGCGCTCGCGGATCGGGAGTTCACGTTCAACGCGCAGGGCCTGCAGCTCTACTACGATCCCTACGAGGTGGGCAGCTACGCGGCCGGCGCCTTCACGGTCCACCTCCCGTGGGAGCGGCTGGCCCCGTTTTTGCCCACGAATGGCGCAGTCCGGTTGCGTCCGACCGGGGTTGTTCCGCGCCTGCCCCGCGAAGCCCGGTGAACCCCGGTTTGCCCGGGCGGCCCGCTCGGGCATTGTCCCGGCCGTGCCTTCTTTCCGGACCCTGCGCTGGCTGACGCGCCGCGGCATTTCCCGCCGCCGGCTGCGGGGCGGCGTTTGGCACCGGTTGCTCGGCGACCGCCTGTTTGACCGGACGCTGTGGCGCATGGACCGCGATTCGGTCGCCCGCGGCTGGCTCATCGGGGCGCTGGCCGGCTCGTTTCCGCTCGGCGGCGTGCAATGGCTGCTCGGCGTGCCCACCGCGCTGCTGTTCCGCGCCAACCTTTTCGTGGTCGCCGCGCTCATCTGCGCGACCAACCCGCTGACGATCGGTTTCTACTACCCGTTTTGCTTCGTGGTCGGCTGCCGCGTCGTGGGCCGGCCGGTGTTGGACTTCCACTGGGAAAACTGGGGCGGGCTCACCTTCCTTGATGCGGGCCTGCCGCTGCTGGTGGGCACAATGACGGTCGGCGGAGCCATCGGTGCGCTCGGTTATGCGGGCACGTATCTGTTTTGGGGCCGCTTCGCGCGGAGCTGAATTCCCGTCCGCAGGCTTGGCCTGTCCGCCGCCGCGTCGGTAAGCTGCCGCCACTTTCCCCGCGCCGGGTGCTTGCTTGAAGTCCCGGACTTCGGCCGACGTCGGGAAAGTCCGTTCAGTCGCATGAAACCTATCGCTGCCATTGTTGCCGTCGCGCTGACTTCGTCCCTGCTGTTCGCCCAGAACGGCGACAAGGCGGGCGAGGTGCAGAAGGAATCCGTCCCGGCCGACCGGATTCCGCCCGCGCCCGTGCTGTCGCCGGCCGACGAACTGAAGTCGTTCCGTGTGCCGGCGGGCTTTCAGGTCGAGCTGGTCGCGGCGGAACCGCTCGTGCATTCGCCGGTCCAGGCACAGTTCGACCACCGCGGCCGCCTCTGGGTCGTCGAGATGAACGGCTACATGCCCAACCCCGAGGGCACGGGCGAACAGGAACCCAACGGCAACATCGTCATCCTCGAGGACACCGATGGCGACGGGCGCATGGACAAACGGACGGTGTTCCTCGACCGGCTCATCATGCCCCGCACCGTGATGCTCGTGGGCGGTGGCGCGCTGGTGGCCGAGCCGCCGAAGGTGTGGTTCGCCAAGGACACCGACGGCGACGGCAAGGCCGATGAAAAGATCGAGGCCTTCGCCGACTACGCCACGCAGGACGCCCCGCGGCTGGGCGCCAAGGCGAATCCCGAGCACGCCTCCAACGGCCTGATGTGGGCCCTCGACAACTGGATTTACTCCGCCAACCACACGTTCCGTTACCGCTGGACCGGCGAGCCCGACAGCTGGCTCAAGGAGCCCACGATCTTCCGCGGCCAGTGGGGGCTCACCCAGGACGACGCGGGCCGGCTGCATTTCAATTCCAACTCCGATCCGCACCGCGCGGACTACGTGCCGAGCCATTACCTCGCCCGCAATCCGAACCTGCGTCCGGCCTATGGCGCCAACGTGCAGGTGCAGAGGGAGCTCAAGGTCTGGACCGCCCGCGTGAATCCCGGCGTGAACCGCGGCTACCAGCCCAACCAGCTCACGGCGGACGGCAAACTCGCGACCTTCACCGGCGCGTGCGGTCCGGTCGTCTATCGCGGCGACCAGTTCGGTGCGGACTTCGCGGGCAATGTTTTCCTGTGCGAACCGACCGGCAACTTCATCCGCCGGCACAAGGTCACCGAGAAGGACGGCGAGTTCACCGCCGCCAACGCGCACCCCAATGACGAGTTCTTCACGGCGCAGGACGAACGGTTCCGCCCGGTCAACCTCATGAACGGTCCGGACGGCGCGCTCTACGTCGTGGACTTCTACCGCGGGCTCATCCAGCACCGCATCTATCTCACCAGCTACCTCCGCAAGCAGATTGAGTCGCGGCAACTGCAGTCGCCCGTGGATCTCGGGCGCATCTGGCGCGTGGTCCGCACCGACCGGCCGGTGAACCGTGCGGACAAGCTTCCCGCCAAACCGGCCACCGCCGACCTCGTCGCCCGGCTTTCGCACGCCAACGGCTTCTGGCGCGACACCGCCCAGCAGCTTCTCGTCGAGCGCACCGATCCGGCCGCCACCGACGCCCTCCGGAAACTCGTCCGCCAGCCCGCCGGCAGCACCGCGCTGGGACGTCTTCATGCGCTCTGGACCCTGGAAGGCACGGGCGCGCTCGACCTGCCCACGTTGCAGGCCGCGATTGCGGACACCGACGGCCGGGTGCGCTCCGCCGCGCTGCGGCTGACCGAGGGCTTCTTCAATGGCCCGGCGCGCGAGGACGCCCTCAACCTCGTGTATCAACGCGCGGGCTTCATCCCCGCCGCGGAACAGACCCAGCTCCTGTTCACCCTCGGCCAGATCGCCACGGCCCAGGCCGACAACATCATGAAGGTGCTCCTGCTCAACCTGCCGCCCAGCCGCCTGCGGTTCGACGCGGCCATCAGCGGCCTGGGCGGACGCGAACTCGAATTCCTTCAGGGCATGGTCGGTGACCCCGCGTGTGCGGCCATGCAGGACAGCCACGCGCCGCTGCTCAGCGGACTCGCCCGCTGCGTGACCCAGGAGGGCAATCCGGAACGTCTCGTCCAGCTGCTCGACCTCGCCACTCGCGGCACCGCCGGTAACTGGCAGGCGGCCGCGCTGCTCGACGGCATTTCCGGCACCGTGCCCGTGGCCAAGGCCGGCCAGCCCGCGCCCAAGCTTATCCTGCTCGAAGCCGAACCGAAGGCCTTCGCGAAGTTCCGCGAGGTCGCGGCCGAGGGCTTCCGGAAAAAGTTCGCCCGGCTCGACGAAGTCATCGGCTGGCCCGGCAAACCCGGCATGCCGCCCCAGCCCACCGCCCGCCCGCTGACCGCGGATGAACGCGCCAGCTTTGTCCGCGGCAAGGAAGTCTATGCGCTCGTGTGTGCCGCGTGCCATCAGCCGCACGGCTGGGGCCAGGAAGGCCTTGCCCCGGTGCTCCGCGATGCCGAATGGCCCCTCGGACCGGAAGGTCGGGCGATCCGCATCGTGCTCCACGGCGTCCGCGACGAGCTCGCGGTCAAGGGGACCAAGTGGAACTCGAACATGCCGGCGTTCGGCGAAGCCATCACCGACCAGCAGATTGCCGACGTGCTGACCTACCTGCGCCGCGAATGGGGCCACCTCGCCGAGCCCGTGACCGAGGCCAGCGTGAAGGCCGTCCGCACCGTCACCGCCGGCCGCGACGACTCCTGGACCGAAGCGGAACTGCTGAAGGTGAACTGAGCGGAGACTGCGAGGAAGGACGGACGTTCCCGTCCACCAGTGCGTCCCCAAGGTGCTGCCGGCATCTTGCCGGCAGGCACCGTGAAGCGAGGTGGACTGTTCTCGGTGAACGGGGATGCGAGCTTCAGCTCCGGGTAAAGGCTGCGTTTCCTGAAAA
Organism: uncultured Verrucomicrobiota bacterium; assembly: GCA_903910585.1. Lineage (GTDB taxonomy): Bacteria > Verrucomicrobiota > Verrucomicrobiia > Limisphaerales > UBA9464 > CAIWAH01. Next base: position 11,684 of record CAIWAH010000201.1, on the reverse strand, counting down.
TGGCTTTCGCCCGGAGCACTCGGCCCGATCCGCCCTGCTGCTCCGAGCTTGTGGCCGGCTCGTGCCGTCGCTCCCGGCAAGATGCCGGCAGCATGTTGCTCCGACCCCTTCGCCCGAGATCAACTGGGGGCACAGCTTCGTCACCCCGGAACTCCCGTCAGAATTGGCGGGACGCTATTTTCGGCTCCGATTCTGATCTGAGAGTCCAACACGCGCTGCCGACCGCGACGACTCTTGGACGGAAGCGGAACTGCTGAAGGTGAACTGAGCGGACACGGACGGGAGTTGTCAGGATACCGGAGGCAGGGCGGTCACTGTGCGCGAGGCGGCGAATCCATTCCCGCCACCGACTGGCGATAGCGCAGGCTGAGCGTCACGGGTCCCGGCGGTGCCAGTGCTTTCGCGAGATGGAGACTGTCGGTGCGCGGCACTTCGCCAGGGGTTGCAGGGCCGGCGCGTGGCCGTAACCTCCGTCCATGCCGAGATTTTGCCGCGGTCCGCTGCCGGGTTTGCTCGTTGCCACGGCGGTGATCGCCACTCCAATGGCGGGCGCCGGTGCGGAGGTTTCCGCCGCCCGGACGCTCGCGCGGCAGCTCAACGAAGCCTTCGTGGAGGTGGCGGCGCAGGTCGCCCCGTCGGTCGTGGTGATCAACGTGGTGACCAAGCCGAAGGAGGCGTCCACCGCCCATCCCTTTCTCGAGTTCTTCCCGGATGAGCTCCGGGAACAGATGGAGCGGCACTTCGAGGAGAAGCGCGAGGAACGGTCCCGGGAGAAGGAAGGTGCCCCGGCGCGTCCCGAACGCCCGGCGCCTTCGGACAACGGCTCCGGGGTCGTGATCCGTGCTGACGGCTACATCCTCACGAATTTCCACGTCGTGGAATCCGCGGAGCAGATCCGGGTGAAGCTCAGCGACGGCCGGGAATTTGCCGCGAAACTCACCGGACTCGACCCAAAGTCCGACCTGGCCGTGATCCGGCTGGAGGAGCCGCCGAAGGACTTGCGGGCGGCGAAGTTTGCGGATTCGGCGGCGGTGCGGGTCGGGGAATTCGCCATCGCGATCGGGGCACCGTTCGAACTCGAGCACAGCTTCACCTTCGGACACATCAGCGCAAAGGGCCGGCGGGACATCCTGCCCGCGTGGAACCGTTCGGCCGGCGGGTTTGATCAGGATTTCCTCCAGACGGACGCGAGCATCAACCCCGGCAACTCGGGCGGCCCGCTGGTGAATCTCGACGGCGAGGTCATCGGCATCAATTCGCTGATCCGCGGCATGGGCACGGGCATCGGTTTCGCGATCTCGTCGAACCTCGCGAAGGAGGTCAGCGCGGCGCTGATCGAGCATGGCGCGTTCATCCGGTCGTGGCTCGGCATCCAGATCGGCAGTCTGCGCGACAATCCGGACTACGCCGAGATGCTGAAGTCGGTGAAGGCCGGCGTGGTGGTCAACGGCCGCGTGCCGGACGGTCCGGCGGCGAAATCGGACCTGAAGGACGGCGACGTGATCACCGCCGTGGACGGCACGCCGGTGACGACGCCCGCGGATTTGCGTTCCCTGGTGAGCCGCAAGCGTCCGGGTCAGGCCGTCGCGCTGGATGTGCACCGGCTGGGCCAGGAGCTGAAGATCGAGGTGCGGCCCGAGGCGTGGCCGGAGGAATCCGCGGTGGCGTCGGCCCGCCCCCGCAAGGCGCCGGCCGAGCCCGCGGAGCCGCTGGTGCTCGGGCTCAAGGTGCGCTCGCTGACCCGCGACACGGCCCGGAAATTCGGCGTCGAGGTCCGCCCCGGCGTGATCGTGACCGAAGTGGAGCCGGACAGCCTCGCGGCGGAACGCGGGCTCAAGCCCGGCGACATCATCACCGAGGTGAATCACGAGGAGGTGACCTCGCCGAAGGAGTTCAATGCGCAGATCAAACGCGCGAAGCTGAAGGAAGGCGTGCTCCTCAACTTCGTTCGCGGCGGTGAAGCCGGCTTTCGCGTGCTGCGGGAGCGGTCGGAGTGAACCGCCCCGCGCGCGGGCGTCTTCCGGCGCGGGATGCAAGCTGGCTTCCGGCGTCGCGGACGCCATAGTCGGGTCCATGTTCCGCCGTTTCGCCGTCGTGCTGGCGTTCGCGTTCGTGCTCCGGGTGTGGGCCGGGCCGGACGACGACTTCATCACGATCTACAACCTGATCCAGGTCACCGATTCCCAGACCACGGCCGGACGGACCGCCGAGGCGCGCGAAGGTTACCTCAAGGCACAGCAGCTCCTCCGGCAGCTGCAGCGCTCGCACCCGACCTGGAACGAACGCGTCATCGCCTACCGTTTGCGCTACGTGGCCGACAAGCTGGCCAACCTCCCCGAAGCCGCGCCGACGGCCGCTCCGGGCGACCCGGCGAAGCCCGCTGCCAAACCGGACCAGCTCGCGCCCACGGGAGAGGTGGTGGAGCAGTTCAACACGATGAATGCCCAGATCGCGCGGCTGGCGGCGGAGAAGCAGGTGCTCAAGGCCAGGCTGCGCGAGGCGCTCACCGCCCAGCCCGCACCGGTGGACCCGAAGGAACTTCAGTCCGCGGTGGAGAGGATTTCCCAGCTCCAGTCCACCAACAAGGTGCTGCTCGCCCACCTCGCCCGGCAGGAGGCCGAACGCCGCAACCTCGTGGACAAGGTCGTCGCCGAGGAGGCGCAAAAGGCCCTTAACGAGGCCAACCGCGAGCTGCTCGCCCAGAAGACCCGCGCCGCCGAGCTCGAAAAGCAGCGCGAGACGATCGAGGGGCAGCTCCGGAAGCTGGACACCGAAAACGCGTCGCTGAAAACGCAGGTCACCGCGCTGAACACCGGTTCCGACCGCGGCCAGCAGGTCACCGAACTCACCGCCAAGCTCGCGACCCTTCAGGCCGACCTCGCGGACGTCCGCCAGCAAAACGACGTCCTCCTCGCCGACCGCACCAAGCTTGAGAAACAGCTCGACGACCTGCGCGCCCGCCAGTCCGAGGACGGCATCCTGCGCCAGAAACAGCTCGAGACTGACCTCGCGCTCGCCAAGGCCGAAGCCAGCCGGCACTCCGCCGTGGCCGACGAACTGGCCACGCAGTTGGCCAAGGAGAAAGGCGTCCGCGTCCAGACCGAGACCGCCAACGTCGAGCTCACGCGGCGCGTGCAGGCGCTCACCGAACAGAACACCTCCCTCAAGGGCATCGAAACGCAGCTCACCGCCGAACGGAACGAACGGCAGGAGGTCGAGGCGCAGTTGAAGGCGGCCGAACAGCGGTTCGAGGAACTGAAGAAGTCTCTCGCCGGCTCGGCCAAACCGGATGCCCCGGCCGATGCTGCGGCGGCGGGTCAGCTCAAGGTGCTGGAAGCCGAGGCCGGCCGCCTGCGCGATGCCCTCAAGGATAGCCGGGCCCGTGAATCCGAGCTGTCCACCCTGCTGGGCGAGGCCAATGCCGCCCGCGACCGACTGGAGCGCGAAAAGGAGCATCTGCTCGCCCGTCTGCGCGACGTGAACGCGACCCCGGCCGCCGCGCAATCCGCCCAAGCGAATCAGACGATCGCCGCCTTGGAAGCCCGGCTGAAGGATCTGGAGAAGGAGCGCGACCAGCTTAGCCAGAAACTGACCCAAGCGGCCGATCGCTCGGTGCTGGAATTGGTCCGCCTCCGCCGCACGCGCTTGGGCAACCCCCGCGATGACGCCGCCGCTTTCCGGCTGCGGCGCTGAGCCGCTCATTCCTACGCCGTCGCCGCCTGGCCGGTGAAGAGGCCCTTCAGCGCGGCCCAGAAGGCGCGCAGGCCCACGGGTCGGACTTCGCGCAGACCGATCGCGGCGGCGACCGCCTCCTCGTGGCCGTTGCAGCGCGGCGGCAGGTTGAAGATGTCGGGGGCGGACTCGCCTTCCACGCGCAGGATCTCGGAGTGGATCAGGCCGCGGCCGATCACGTAGTTCCCGGCGGGCAGCACTTCCGTGCGCGGCGCGAGGACCAGCCACGGACGCCAGGTGAAGGTCAGCTCGCCGCGTTCATTGCGGCCGACGCGGCCGAAGGCCCGGTGCGGCGCCTTGCCGACCTTGCACGCGGAGAAGGCCCACACGCAGTCCGACTTCGGCGTCCACCAGTGCTTGCGGCGCGAGACGAGGTCCCACGCGAAGATCGAGCCGAAGATCGTGGTGCGGAACGCCCACGGCGCGACCAACAGGCTGACCAGCACGATGATGCCGGCCCATACCGCGCCGGCCTTGTCACTGATGGCGGGCAGGCCGACCACCGAGCCGAGCACGGCGCCGCGCAGGGATTTCAGGGCCGTGTCCACCGTGGTAAACGGGCTGACGAGAATCAGCACGTTGATCGTGTGGGAGAAAAGCCAGACCACGCCGTAAACGAGCAGCGCGAGGGGCACCATGAACAGGTCCCCGAGCCAGGACAGGTCAATGGCCGCGAAATGCGCCCCGGCCAGACCCAGGCCGGCGCTCGGCCCGGACGGCTTCACGGCCTCAAAGATCTCCAGTGCCATCGGCACGACGGCGCCGGTGGCGATGATGCCGCTCGCCTTGTTCTCGAAGAGTTCGATGAGGTCGAGGGGTTTCTTGAGCGAGGTCGGCACCACGGGGCCGGCGGCGTCCTTGGCCACGCAGACGCCGACGACCAGCAGGGCGGGCAGGAAGAACCATGGCTGGGCATACCACGAAAGCCCCGCACGTTGTTCCGGTGCGGCCTTCCAGTAGCGGTAGGCGCCCACGCCGCCGACGCCCGCCAGCGGCGAGATGGCGATGCCGGTGATCTGGGTCAGCTTCTCCGCGGCCACGAGGCCGGTGGAGGTCTGCTGCTTGAACTCGTCCTTCGACGTCGGCGCGGCGGCGGCCATGCCGGCGGGTGCGAACAGGGCGAACATCAGGGCCAGCGTGGCGAATCGGCACAGGAAAGCCTTCATACGCGGGTCACCGTGGGGAGCGTCCCCGGCAGTGTGAAGTGGGAAATCGACCCGGGAATTCCGACCGGTGACGGTTCCTCGGGGTTTGGCCGGGCCGGCGCTCCGTTCCCTTGCTGACTCCGGCGCGCCCGCCGGGCAGCTTCCGGGCGTTCGCCAACCTCACCGTTCGTCCGGATGAACCGCCTTCACTCCTCCCGCAGCCGCTACCGCGAATTCGTCAACACCTACCGGCGCGGCCAGCTGGACGAAGAGCTGGAGAAGGCGAATTCACGCGAACGGGGCGACCAGGCCCCGAAGCCGGCCGGAGAGGCGAAGTCCGCCAAGCGGGACCGCCGACGCGCCTATCTGCGGGAGTATTTCCAGTGGCTTCGGCCTTACCGCCGGTCCGTCGCGGCGATGTTCGGGCTGGCCGTGCTGGCTGCCGCCCTGCAGATGGCCGAGCCGCTGTTCATGCGGTTCATCATCGACCGGGTGCTGCTCAACACGGGTCTCGACACGGCGTCCCGGCTCACCCAGCTCAATGTCGCCGGCGGGCTGTTCGTGCTGGTGGTGGTGGCGTCGAATCTCGTCGGCGTGCTCAAGGACTACCGGCAGCGCCTGCTCAACGTCCGCCTCACGCTTTCCTTCCGGCGGGCGCTGTTCAGCAAGCTGATCCACCTGCCGCTGTCCCGGCTGTGGGACATGAAGACCGGCGGCATCATCTCGCGCCTCACCGGCGACGTGGACACGACGACCGGCCTGATGCAGCTGGCCCTGGTGTCGCCGGCGGTCTCCGTCATCCGGCTGCTGATCGCGTTCGCGGTGCTGCTGCAGCTGAACTGGCGCCTGGCGCTGACCGCGCTCGCCATCATCCCCGGCGTGATGGTGATCAGCTTCCTGTCGGCCCGGCGCATTCGGCCCATCTACCGGTCCACCCGCAAGGACGCGGAACTGATCGACGGCCGCGTGGGCGAGACCTTTGCCGGCATCCGCGTCGTCCGCGCCTTCGGGCGGGAGACCCGCGAGCTGCTGGAATTCATGGCCGGCCGGCACACGATGCTGCGCAAGGAGCTCTTCGCCTACCGCCGCGAGCTGGTCATCTGGACCTCGTGGTCCGTGCTGCTCGGGGCCGTCAACGTGGTCATCGTCTGGTTCGGCGGTTACCTCAACCTCCGCGGCGGGGCGTCCATCGGCGACATCATGGCGTTCCAGTGGTATACCTTCCTGCTGCTGAATCCGGTCTGGCAGATCGTCAATTCGTTCTCCGAACTCCAGCGCTCGCTCGCCGCGATGGAACGCGTGTTCGAAATCCTCGCGCTCGAACGCGACAAGCCCGACCGGCCCAATGCCACCGTCGCCCCGAAGGTCGTGGAGGAAATCCGGTTCGAGGGCGTGGGCTTTGAATACAATCCTGGCAAGCCGGTCATCCGGGACCTTGATGTCACCGTGCCCGGCGGTTCCGTGGTCGCGCTGGTGGGCCGCAGCGGTGCCGGCAAAACCACCGTCACGGACCTCGTGGCGCGTTTCCACGATCCGACGTCCGGCCGGATCCTGTTGAACGGTTCCGACATCCGCGGCTTCAAGCTCCGCACCTACCGTGACCTGCTCGCCCTCGTGCAACAGGACGTCTTCCTCTTCGACGGCTCAGTGCGGGACAACATCGCCTACGGCCGTGCCGACGCCACGGATGCGGAGGTCGAGGACGCCGCCCGGCGGGCGAACGCGCACGAGTTCATCGTCAAGCTGCCGGACCGATATGACACCACCATCGGCGAACGCGGCGTGAAACTTTCCGGCGGTCAGCAGCAGCGCCTGGCCATCGCCCGGGCGATCCTCGCCGCACCCCAGATCCTCATCCTCGACGAGGCCACCAGCAATCTGGACACCGAGAGCGAGCAGCTCATCCAGGCTTCCATGGCCGCATTGCTCGCCGGCCGGACGACGTTTGTCATCGCGCACCGCCTCTCCACCATCCGTCGCGCCGACCTGATCTTGTTGCTGGAGGAAGGCCGCGTCATCGAACGCGGCACGCACGAGGAACTCATGGCCGCGGGTGGAACCTACTGCGCAATGGTCCAGCGGCAGGCCGCGACCGCGATCCAGGAGGACGGCGGCGGCGACACTCTCTTCCCGGAATGAGCTGCCGGACACGGGCAGCAAAAAGGGCGCGGATTGCTCCGCGCCCAAAAAAACCCCGCCCGTTGGAACGGACTCAGGCCTCCAGCTTGGTCCACGCCGCATTGGCCTTGGACGACTTCACCACGGCCTCGATGAAGGCCATGCCGCGCACACCGTCCTCAATCTTCGGGAAGTCGAGCGTCGGATCATCCTTGGCCAGCTTGCGGCCCTCCACGCGGGCGCGGACGGCGCCGGCGAAGTTGCGGTAGATGTTCGCGAAGGCTTCCAGGTAACCCTCCGGATGGGCCGGGGGCGTGCGGCCGGCGGCCTTGGCGATGTCGCTCAGGTAGCCGTTGGCGGTGCGATAGACCTGCATCGGCTGGTCGGGCCACTTCACGAGCATGGTGTTCGGCTCGCGCTGGTGCCATTCGAGGCCGCCCAGTTCGCCATACACGCGGAGGTTCAGGTTGTTCTCCTCGCCCACGGAAATCTGCGACGCGTGGAGCACGCCCTTGGCGCCGCCCTTGAAGCGGAGCAGCACGTTGCCGTCGTCATCCAGCTTGCGGCCCTTCACGAAGGCGGTGATGTCGGCCGCCAGCTCGCTGATCTGCAGGCCGGTGACGTATTCGGCGAGGTTCTCGGCGTGCGTGCCGATGTCGCCGATGCAGCCGGCGGCGCCCGAACGCTTCGGGTCGGTGCGCCAGGCGGCCTGCTTCTGGCCGCTCGCCTCGATCCGGGTGGCGAGCCAGCCCTGCGGATACTCGACCACCACCTTGCGGATCTTGCCGAGCTTGCCGCTGGCGACGAGGTGGCGGGCCTCCTTGATGAGCGGGTAGCCGGTGTAGTTGTGGGTCAGGCCGTAGAGCAGGCCGGACTTCTTCACGAGCGCCTGCAGCGTCTTCGATTCAGCGAGATCGAAGGTCGCGGGCTTGTCGCTGAGGACATGAAAGCCGTTTTCCAGCGCCAGCTTGGCCGGCGGGAAGTGCATGTGGTTCGGCGTGACGATGGCGATGAAGTCCATCCGCTCGCCCACGGGCAGTGCGGCCTCGGCCTGGATCATCTCGGTGAAGCTGCCGTAGCAGCGGCCGGGCGGCAGAAACAGGTCCGCACCGGACGCCTTGGACTTCTCGGGATCGGAGCTGAAGGCGCCGCAGACGAGCTCGATCTGCCCGTCCATGTTCGCCGCGATGCGGTGAACCGCGCCGATGAAGGCCCCGCGCCCGCCGCCGACCATGCCGTAACGAATTTTGCGACTCATGTGATGTAGATGCTGTGGTGAAAACCTAGAGTTGTGTGCGGAAATCGGCGGTTTAATAGTCGCCCACGTTTTTCGGGTCAACGAACGACTCGGCGTGCGCGGGTTTTGGCCCGCCAAAAGGCGAACGGTTCGCGCGCCGACGAACGCTCCTCCCACATGCTGGTGCACATCCTAAAGTCGAAGATTCACCGCGCCACGGTCACCGCCGCGAGCGTGGACTACGAGGGCAGCCTCACCATCGCCGAAGACCTCATCGAGGCGGCGGGACTCGTGCCCTACGAGCGCATCCTGTGCAGCAACATGGCCAACGGGGCCCGTTGGGAGACCTACGTGATCAAGGGGCCGCGCGGCTCCGGCGCCATCGAGCTGAACGGGGCGGTGGCCCACCTGGGCAAGCCGGGCGACAAGGTCACCATCATGGCCTTCACCGAGCTCGAACAGCATCAGGCCGCCGGCTGGGAGCCGAAGGTCATCGTGCTCGGCGCCGGCAATCACATCGCCAACTCACGGGGAATCTGACCATGCCCACCTTCACCACGGGACAGCTTGCGGAGAAACTCGGCGGCCAGGTCATCGGCGACCCCGGGGTGTCCCTGACCGGCTTTGCACCGGCAGACAGCGCCAAGGCCGGTGAACTCACCTTCGCCGAGAACGAAACCTACTTCGCCCGGGCCGACCAGAGCGCGGCGGCGGCGGTGCTGGTGGCCGGGGACTTCACCTCAACGAACGGCAAGACGCTGATCCGGGTGGCGAATGCCCGCGTTGCGTTTGCCCAGGTGCTGCCGCTGTTCTTCCCGGAACCCGTGTTCGCGCCGGGAGTCCATCTGTCCGCGGTCGTGGCGGCGTCGGCGCAGTTGGACCCGACGGCACACATCGGCCCGCACTGCGTGGTGGGTGAGCGGGTGAAAATCGGTCCGGGCGTGGTGCTGCAGGCCGGGAATTTTGTCGGTGATGATTCGGTGCTGGGCGAAGGCAGCCGGCTGTTCCCGAACGTGACGCTCTACACCCGCTCGGTGCTTGGCCGCCGCGTGCGCATTCATTCGGGCACCGTGGTGGGCGCCGACGGCTTCGGCTATGTCTTCGACCAGGGCCAGCATCGCAAGGTGCCGCAGGTCGGTTCGGTGATCATCCATGACGATGTGGAGATCGGCTCCAACGTGACGATCGATCGGGCAGCGCTCGGCGCCACGGTCATTGGCAAGGGCACGAAGATCGACAACCTCGTGCAGATCGCCCACAACGTGACCATCGGCGAGCACTGCATCATCGTGGCGCAGGTCGGGATCGCCGGTTCGACGAAAATCGGCAGCTACACGACCATCGCCGGCCAGGTGGGCATCACCGGGCATCTCCGCATCGGCGACAAGGTGACCATCGCCGCCCAATCGGGCGTGATGAACCACATCCCCGAAGGCCAGAAGTGGATGGGCTCGCCCGCGCAGCCGGACCGCGTGGCGAAACGCCAGCTGCTCGCCGTCGAACGCCTGCCGGAACTGCTGCGGCGCGTCAGCGAGCTGGAAAAGAAGCTCGGCGGTGCGGCCGAACCGGCGCCGGAGTGAGTCCGATCCGGTAACGGCGTCCGGAAGGGCGCTTTTTCGTTGGCCGGCCGGTGTTCGGCCGCCAGCCTCGCGCGCATGTCGAACCGCCTGCTGCTCGTGGATGGCCATGCCTATGCCTACCGGGCCTTCCACGCGATCCGCTCGCTCAACGCCCCGGACGGCTCGCCGACGAACGCGATCTACGGCTTCATCAAGATGCTGCAGAAGCTGCTCCTGGTCCTCGAACCGTCCCATCTGCTCGTGGTCTGGGACGGTGGCCTGGCTGAGGAACGCATGGTGGCGTTGCCGGAATACAAGGCCAACCGGCCGCCGACGCCCGATGCGCTGGCCCTGCAGTTTCCGCAGCTCAACGCCTGGCTGGATGCCGTGGGTTATCCCCAGCTGCAGCGCGACGGCACGGAGGCCGACGACTGGATCGGCACGTATGCAAAGCTCGCCGAAGCGGCCGGCTGGGGCGTGGTCGTGGCCAGTTCGGACAAGGACTTCATGCAGCTCGTGACCGACCGCGTGGGGCTCTTCAATCCCAACGACAAGTCCGAGAAGGTGTGGACGGCGGCGGACGTGTTCGCGAAGTCCGGGGTGCAGCCGGAACAGATCGTGGACTGGCTCGCACTGGTCGGCGACAGCGTGGACAACATCCCCGGCGTGCCCGGCGTGGGCCCGAAGACCGCGGCGGACCTGCTCCGGCGCTTCGGGTCCGTGGAGTCGCTTTATGCCCGGCTGGCGGAAGTCAAATCCGAGTCCCAGCGCAACTCGCTGACCGCGTCGGCCGAGGCGGTGAAGCGCAACCAGCTCATGGTCCGGCTGAACTGCAGGCTTCCCGACGGTCCGGCGCTGGATTCCCTGGTGGCGCGGGCTCCGGACAAGGCGGCCCTGCGCGAGATGTATCGGCGCTGGAATTTCCGCAGCCTGCTGGCGGAAGTGGCCGAGGCGCCGCTCCTGGAGCAGGGTAGCCTGCTGTGAAAGTCATTCGGCGGCGGCCGGCTTGAAGCGGTCCACGTTGCGGGCGCGGGAAACGGCCGTGTCGTAGCTGATCTGGCACTTCGCGTAGAGATCGAGCAGGCAGTTGTCCATGAGCATCATGCCGTCGCGCGTGCCGAGCTGCATGGCGTTGTGGAGCTGGTGCAATTGGTTCTCGCGGATGATGGAGCGGATGGCGCCGCTGACCATGAGCAGCTCGTAGGCGAGCACCCGCCGGGTGCGGTCAATGCTCGGGAGCAGTTCCTGCGCGAGGATTCCCTGCAGCGAACTCGCCAGCTGGAGGATGACCTGCCGCTGGGCGTTGCCCTCGAAGATGCCGACGATGCGTTCCAGCGCGTGGCCGACGCTCGGCGCGTGCAGCGTGGCGAGCACGAGGTGGCCGGTTTCTGCGGCGGTCAGCGCGGTCTGGATGGCCTCGTGATCGCGCATTTCGCCGACGCAGATCACGTCCGGGTCCTGCCGTAGCGCGTGAATGAGCGCACGGTTGAAGGAGCGAACATCCGTGAGCACCTCCTGCTGCACGACGATGGCGCGGCGGTTCTCATGCACGAACTCGATGGGGTCCTCGATGGTGAGGATCTTGCACCGGCGCTCGGCGTTGATGAGGTCCACCATGTAGTTGAGCGTGGTGGTCTTGCCCGCGCCGGTCGGGCCGGTGATCAGCACCAAGCCGTTTGGTTTGCGGGCCAGGTCGTCTATCTTTTCGGGCAGGCCCAGTTCCGCGCGTGTCCAGATGCGCTCGCCGCAGAACCGCATGCTGATTTCCGGGCTGCTGTTTCGGCGATAAAACGTCACGCGCACGCGCCCCGCCCGGTTGTGGAAAAGCGAGATGCACAGTTCCCAGTCCTGCTCGAACTTGCGCGCCTGCTGCTCGTTCAGCAGGCTGTTCGT
>CAIWAH010000200.1 GCA_903910585.1 uncultured Verrucomicrobiota bacterium | reverse complement strand
GCGCCCGCATGGGAGCGGCTGCTGGCCCGGTTGCCGGCGGTGGCGGAGCAATTCCGGGGCGCAATTCCGGCTTATCCGTTCCAATTCTCGCCCCGGACGGCCTTCCGATCGGAAGTTGTCGTCGGTGACCGCTGGGCGTTGCTGCCGCACGCCGCCGGCTTCGTGGACCCGCTGTTCTCGGCCGGGTTTGTGCTCACCCTTTTGGGCGTGGACCGGCTGGCGCGTTTGCTGGAGCGGGGGCCGGAACCCGAGCGCGAGGCCTTGGAACATTACGCCCGCGAGACCGACGAGGACCTGGTCGCCGCCTCGCGTCTTCTGGCGGCGCAGCATGCCGTGCTGGACGATCCGGAACGATTCAGCCTGCTCACCATGCTCTACTTCGCGGCAGTGACGTTTTCGGAGACGGCCCGGCGCCTGGACAAGCCGGCGGCGGCGGAAGGCCTGCTGCTCCGAGACCGGCACGGATTCGGCACCGCGGCGTTCCGATTGGCGGACGAGGTGGCGACCGGAAGTCCGATTCCGGCGGCTGTTCTGCACGAGCGGATTCGGGAACTGATTTCACCGATCAATGTCGCGGGCCTTCTCAACGAGTCGAAACGGAACTGGTATGGGTGCGAGGCGGCCGACCTGATCGAGGCGGCGGGCAAATTGAATGCATCTGCGGATGAGATCCGGGCGATGCTGCGTCGCGTCGGATTCGCGGGCTGACTCCGGCGGGCGGTTGCCCGTTACGGCTTGTCGCCTTTGGGAACGCGGCCGGCGGCGGCGTTGGTGCCTTCCCGGGCGCGGCGCCTTTCCTTCTCGGACTTCTTCAGCAACTCATCGAAGCGGGCCTGCTGTTCGGGCGTGAGCTCGGCGCGGATCTGGGCTCGGAGCTGCTCAAATTCCTCGCGGGCCTGGGGGGCGATGGGCTCCCACAGACGACGGAACCGCTCCTGGCTGTCCTTCACCTTCGCTTCAATCCGGGACTTCTGCTCGTCGGACAGTTTGAGGTCGCGCTGGGCCCGGCGCAGGAATTCGTAGCGTTGCCACGCGATCGCCGGCAAGGGACTGCGCCGCTCGGCCTCGGAGCGGACCTTTGCCCGGACACGCAGTCGCGTGAGGGCCACGCCGGTGGTGGCGCCCGCGGTGAACAGGAGGACGGCGGCGAGGATGACCTTCCAGGCTTTCACCAGGTTTCGGGGCCGGAATCGGCCGAGGCGAACAGTGCGTCTTCCAGGTGGCCGCTAGCCAGTTCCGCCGGCGTGTCCAGATCGTCAGTGCGGTCCTCGTCGGGAAGGAGAACGACGGATGTCAGCCCCACGGCCCACGCGACTGCGGCGACGGCGCAGGCGGACAGGGCGGCGCGCCAAAGCCAGGCGCTCCAGACCGCCAGCGGATCGGTTGAGGAGCGCAGTCGCGCCATGATTCGCTGCTCGAAGCCGTGGGGAACATCGTCCCGCGGCGGCGCCTGACGGGCGGCGCCGATCACGAGCTGCTGGAGACGATCGAGTTTCATGTTGGCATTGGAATCCGACGGGCGGCGGCAGGCGGGGGTTACAGATACTTTTCGGGAGCCATCCTTTGGAGGATTTTCTTCATTTCGGCCCGGGCCCGAAACGCCCGGACCTTGACCAGTGGCACCGACCAGCCGGTCAGCGCTGCGATCTCCTTCACCGGACGGTCCTCAAGTTCGAGCAGGGTGATGATGAGCCGATTCGCCGGTGACAACTGTTCGAGGACCCGGTTCACCAGCGAACGGGCGGCATCCTTGTCGGCCGGGTTGGCTTCGGGCGTGGCGACAAACGTCTCCAGCCAGTCGGTTTCCTGGTCGTTCAGTTCGCTGAGACTGTGCTCGCGGTTGCGCTGGTGGGAGCGCAGGAAGTCGTAGCACGTCCGCACGGCCAGTCGCATGAGCCAGTGCTCGAAGGGGGCGTCGCCGCGCCAGGAATCGAGCTTGGCAAACGCCTTCAGGAAAACTTCCTGCACGATGTCCTCGACCTCGTCCTCACGCCGGGCGTAGCGGCGCGCGGTGGCGAACAATCGGGCCTGATAGCGCCGGACCAGCTCCTCAAACCGCGAGGAATCGCCTGCGCGAATCGCGGCGATGATCTCGCTGTCGGTGAGGTCGGCAGGCACGGCGGCAGCGTGGCAGCGGGAACGGTCCGGCGAAAGCGCGGTATCCGACACGAAAGGGGCCGTCGCGCCTTCACGCGACGGCCCTGCCTGGACGGCCAGGCGCCACACACAATTACGGGGAGTCGAAATCTGGGGGGGGAGAAACCGCTTACTTGGTTTCTGTGGTGGCCTTGCCCTTGGCCTTGCCCGCGTTCTCGAGGCGCTTGGTGAGGCGCTCCAGTTGCTTGGCTTCCTCGTCGGTCAGCTTGCCGGCGGCCTGCTTTTCCTTGAGTTCCTTGAGCTTGGCTTCGGCCCTTTCCTTGGCCTTGGCGGCCCGCTTGGCCCGCTCTTCGGGCGTCAGCTTGGGGCGTTCGGCGCGGCGCTTGCCTTCGCCCTTCTCGCCGCTCTTGGGCTTTTCGGTCTGGTCTTCGGCGCGGAGGCCTGTCGTGCCGCCGAGCAGGAGCCCGGTGGCCAGCAATGCAGTCAGGATGTGTTTCATGATGTTTTTGGTCGGAGGAACCGTCCGGCAGCGACAGACGACGGTGCGGACGGAAGGTTACAGCGGCGCTTGTCCGGCTGGTCCCGGGCACTAGCGTTGCGCCGTGAGCGAACTCCTGATCGGCGCCCTGAGCGCCCTGCTGTCCACCAATCCCCCGGCGGCGCTCACCAATCTGGTCGTGGAGAAGACCGGCATCGTGCTCGCACCTTCTGTGACCAACAACCCGGTGGAACAGCGGTTGCGCGAGATCATGGCCGCCGACGACGCCGCGCAGGACGAGGTCCAGAAATGGCTGGATGAAGGCGACCAACCGGCGGATCCGCTGACCGCTCCGAGCCCCACCGCGCTCAAGGTGAAGGTCGCGCAGCGCTTCGACGTGGTGAAGGCGTTCTACGAAGGCTTTCTCAAGGAGCATCCGGACCATGCCCGGGCGCATCTTGCCTACGGAAGCTTCCTGAATGACATCGGTGACGAGGAAGGGGCGATCGTGCGCTGGGAGAAATCCCGCGAACTCGACCCCGCGAATCCCGCTTCGTGGAACAACCTCGCCAACAGCTACGCCCACGTCGGACCGGTCGAGAAGTCCTTTCCCTACTACCAGGAGGCGTTGAAGCTGAATCCCAAGGAACCGATCTACTGGCACAATTTCGGCACCCTCACGTTCCTGTTTCGGACGGACGCGACGAACTATTTCAAGACCGACGAACAGGGTGTTTTCCGCAAGGCGCTGGAAATGTATCAGGAAGCCATCCGGCTGGACCCGAACAATTTCAGGCTGCTTACGGACGTCGCCCAGACCTACTACGGCGTGAAGCCGGAGCCCGCGGACACCGCCGAGGGCCGAAAGGCAGCCGAACTCAAATTGGCGAACACCGCCTTGGGCGCCTGGACCAATGCATTGACGCTCGCGCCGGATGACGACGACCGGCAGGGCGTGCTCCTGCACATGGTCCGCTGGCACATCCGCGCCGGGCAATGGGACGAGGCCAAGTCCCGCCTGGCCGCGGTGACCAATGAGCTTCACCGGCCGATGAAGGCGCGGTTGGAGCGGAATCTTGGCGGGAGGTCGGGGCCGCCGGAGGCGGCAAAACCGGGCCAGTGAAGCTACGGAAATGACCATGCTGGCGACGCTGAAGATCAGTGCGTGGACAACGATGCTTGGTGGGCTGGTGGCGAGTTCGCTACTCGCGCCTCACCCGGTAGTGCTCCTGCCCTATCCGCTGTTCTTCTTTGTGTTCAGGCTGGCCCAAACCCTCGGTGATTGGGGTTTGTCCCTCTTCGTGACCTTCGTGTGTATCGGCTGGAACGTTTGGGCATGCCTTGATGCGCGCTACATCCATCTCTCGACGCTGAATCTGAACCCCTTGTTGGTTGCGATGATCGAGACCGCGCTGGCGGGTGCGGTGATCGGCGAACTCCTTTGGGCTCGGAGGCGTCGGACGCGATCGGCATTGAAGCCGTCGTCTGCCGATATGGATTGAACGTCGGGCGGTCTGTCCGGGGGCAATGCCACCGGATGGGGCCGCCCCTGGAGCTTCAAGCCCACCGCGATTCGGTCGCGGAATTACTGCTTCGGACCGACCTCGATGATGCGGCCGGGAAGCCAGCCGGTCTGGCCCTTGAAGCTGTTGGGCCGGGTGTATTCCAGCACGTAAATCTTGCCGGCGGCGACGTGGATATCAATCGGGCGCCCGAGTCCGGCGAGGAAGGTTTCCGTGCGGGCCTGCCAGTCGCCGGTCGCCGTGCGGGAGAGCCGAATCTGCAGCACATCGAACCCGGCGTCGGGTCCGTCGCCGGTCGTGATGAGGTTGCCGAAGCGGCCCATCAGGAAGGAATTCCGCACCGCTTCCGGCCACTCAGCTCCCAGCCACTCCAAACCGGCGGGCGAGCTGTGGGGTGTGAAGGTGGCCGTGGGCTTGCCCTCGTAGAGTCCGGCCGGCCCGAGATTCTCCACCGGCAGCACAAACGACACTCCTGTGGGCGCCTCCGATGTGTGCGGATACCACCGATGTCCGGCCGGAATCCGGCCCAGCTGGTGAGGGAAGCCGTGGTGCCGCGGTGTCGCGCCGGCCGCTGGCGTGACGATGTGATCCATCTCCTCGCCGGCATGGGCGTCGGGGCCATTGGCGACCGTGAAAAGGTTGCCTTCGCCGTCCCAGTTCAGGCTGTAGGCATTGCGAATGCCGCGGGCGACGACTTCAGGCTCAGGGTGGGCGGACTGCGGATCGAAGCGCAGGACGGCGGCCGTCAGGTCGGTTTCGCCCATCTGGCCAAGCTGGGGATCGGTGCCGGGTTCGCCGCCGTCGGTGCGGGAACCGCTGCAGAGATAGAGTTTTCCGTCAGGGCCAAACCGGAGGTCGGAGACGCCGTGGTTGTAGGGGCCAATGCCGTGCGGGTAGCCCGTGCGGAACCAGAGTCGCGGCGCCACCGGGTCCCCGTCGGCGTCGGTGACCGACGTGCGCAGAATGCCGATTTCATTGGTGACCAAGGGCCGGCTGGCGAGGCGCTGATTGAAACTGATCCAGAGGTGGTTTTGCGAATCGAGGGTCATTCCGAGCGTGCCGAAGTCGCCGGGACGCAGATCGGAATAGTTGGTCGGCCAGATGATCTGTTTGAACTTTTTGGAAGCCAGGTCGAGGCGCCAGACAGCGCCGTTTTGGCCGAGCACGAAAAGCTTTTTCCCCTGCCGGTCACTGGCTAGACGGGTGGCAAAGTCCGGCAGGCGGGCGGTCTCCGCGACGTGGAAACCCGCCGGGGCTGCGGGCAATGGACGGAAATCGCTGGCGCGCTTCAACGCTTCAAACGTGGGAAAACCGGTCTTGGCGCGGACGGCGGCGACTTCCGGCGCGATGATGCGGCCACCCGGATTGCCCCAGGAATTCAGCACGAACGTGAGCACGTCCGCCACCTGGGCATCGGTGAGCAGCGCGGGCGGCATCTGGCCATGGTAACGGGTGCCATTGACCGTGAGGGGCTCGTTCAGGCCCGCCACCACGGCGCGGATCGCCCCCTTCCGATTCTGTGCGAGCCAGTCGGAGCCGGCCAACGGCGGATACGTGCCGACGGTGCCGCGGCCGGTGACCTGATGGCACATGGAGCAGTTCGCGGCATACAGTGCCTGGCCGCGCCGAACGGAAGATTCCACGGCGACGGACGGTGCGTCCGGCTCGGCAGCAGACACGCCCAGGGCAGCGGCCACGAGCAGCAGAAATCGAAACGGGGTCGGCATGGGCGCGGACCCTACGGAGAGGCTCCTCCGCGTCAATCGGGACAAAAAAGCCCGCGACCGAAGTCGCGGGCCTTGGCAAAACGGAACCGGTCGGAGCCGGTCAGTATTCCGTCTTCTTGTTGATGCCCGGCTGGGGCACCGGGTAACGGCCGTTGGCATCGGGCATGACCGGCGCGGGGCCGTCCATGGTGAGGTTCGCGACGTTCGGGGCGAGTTCCTCGGTCCCGTTCCAGACGTCGTCCCAGGTGACGACCTGGCCCGTGTGAGCCGCTTTCCGGCCCATGACGCAGGTAAGGCTGGCCTGCACGGCGCGCTTGACCTCGTTGTAGGGCGTGTTGTTGCGGATCGCGTCCACGAGATCCTGCCATTCGACCTGATAGGGATCGAGTTCGGGACCTTCCTTCGGGGCGCGCCAGGCGATCTCGGAGTTGGTCATCTTCTGGCCCTTGTAGATGCGGGCGCTGGACGGCCAGTGCGAGTTCGACGAGATGACCGCCAGGCCCTTGGAGCCGTGGGCATAGCTGGCGAAGGCGTCGTTGCAGCCCTCCATGCAGCGGCCGTAGAAGAACAGCTTCGAGCCGTCGGCGAAGGTGTATTCCACCGAGTAGTTGTCGAAGTTCTGGTCCACGTTTTCGCCGCGGAAATGGCGGCCACCGGAGGCCTGGGCCTCGACCGGCCACGCGTCCTTCATCCAGCAGCATTCGTCGATGTTGTGGATGTAATAGTCGCTGAAGGCGCCACCGGAGGCCCACAGGAAGCTGTGGAACCGGCGGATCTGGAACAGCGTCTCGCTCTCGCCCTCGGGCTTGCGGGTGGAGCGGAACGAGGCCACCGGGCCGTGCATGCGGTAGGCGCGCATGGCGACGATGTCACCGATCTGGCCGTCCTTGATGCGATTGAAGAGCTCCTTGCGGGTCTTGCAATGGCGGATCATCAGGCCGACGCCGACCTTGAGGTTTTTGGCCGAGGCCTGGTCTGCGAGGTCCCACATGCGGCGACCGCTCGGTCCGTCCACGGCAATCGGCTTCTCCATGAACACATGGAGACCGCGTTCGATGGCTTCCTTGAACATCAGCCAGCGGAAGGCCGGCGGCGTGGTCAGGATGAATATGTCCTTGCCGGGGCGGAGGGCGTCCATCGCCTTCTTGTAGGCGTCGAACCCGACATACTTGCGGTTGCCCGGCACGTCCACCTTGTCACCGAACTTGCCCTTCAGGCCCTCGTAGGAGGACTTGATGCGGCTCTCGAACACGTCGGCCATCGCGACGAGCTTCATCGGGGCGGATTCAACGGAGAGCGCATTGGCGCAGGCACCGGTGCCGCGGCCACCGGGACCGGCCACGGCGATCTGCATCGTGTTGTCTTCCGCGGCGAAGACATGGGGCAGGGTGACGCCGGAGAGCGCGCCGGCCGCCGCGATGGTGCCGGACTGTTTGAGGAAGCCACGACGGGACGTGGACAGGGCGGAATCTGCGGATGGGGAATCGTGCATACGTGTCGAGATTCAGTGACGGGCCGTCACGCCGTCAACTTCGAGGTTTCGGCAAACTTTGTTGAAACCATCCCCAAGACTGGCGGGTGCTCCCTCCGTGCGGGCCAATTGTCCGCGAACAACGCCTCAAATCACATGAAAGCTTCCCTGTTCCGTCCCCTCGCCCTCGCCGCCCTCGCCGCGTCTCTGGCCGGCGGCGTCCTCGCCCAATCCACCCCGGCCGGGTTCGTTGATTTCGGCAAGTTCACCCCGTCTTCCTCGGCCGACCAGTTTGTGGAGGTCAAGCTCGGGGACAGCGTGATCCAGCTGGCCGCCAAGCTGACCAAGAAGCACGAGCCGGACGTCGCGGAATTGCTCCGGAACGTCCATTCCGTCCGGGTCAATGTCATCGGCCTCGGGGACGACAACCGGGATTCCACCGCCGCGAAGATGAAGTCCATCCGGTCCGAACTCGAAGGCAAAGGCTGGGAGCGGATCGTCAATGCCCAGGAAAAGAACCAGGACGTTTCCGTGTTCCTGAAGACCCGGGACGCCGACACGGTGGAAGGCGTGGTGGTGACCGTGCTCGACAACAATCGCGAGGCCGTGTTTGTGAATGTGGTCGGCGACGTGAAGGTCGAGCAGTTGGTCACGCTCGGCGACAAGCTGAATCTGGAACCCCTGAAGCAGGTGGGCGCGGCCGTGGAGAAGAAGCCCGAAGCGAAGGCCTCCGGGGAAGCCAAGGAGACCACCGAGGCCAAGGAGCAGAAGTAAGGCGCCGGCCGGTTCCCGTCACCGTCCCCGCAACCTGACATTCCCATCCGACCTCGCCCATGGACCCGCAGCCCGCGCCTGTCTCACCGGATTCTCCCGTTACCTCTGTCCCGGCCCCGCGCCGATTCCGCTGGGGACGGTTTTTCCTCGGGGCCTTCCTCCTGTTCTTGGTCGGCGCCGGTCTGCTCGTGTGGTCGTTTCTGCCCGGCGGTGAAGTCCGCGCCATGCGACGGGCGCTGGATGATGCGGAAGCGCCGCCCGCCAAAACCAAGGTGGCCTTTGGTGTCGGTTGGCCCGCTTTGGCGGTGGCGCGGCTGGTCACCTCCGTTGCCGATGTCGAGGCGGATGCCCGCCTGGCCTTGCGCAGCGTTCGCCGGGCCGATGTCAGCGTTCAGGAATTGGACGACGAACTGAACCGCGACCAGCGGCTGGCCTTGCTGGAATCGGTGGACCGATCGCTCGAACGCCGGGGCTGGGAGCGGATTGTCGGCGTGCTGGAGGAGGACGAGACCGTGGGTGTCTATGTGTCCACCCGGTCCGCTTCGGCGGACGATCTGCGCGTGGCGGTGCTGGCGTTGAGCGGCCGGGAACTGGTGTCCGTGGCGGTCCGGTGCGACGTGGAGCCGCTGGTGGAGCTGATCGGACGGCATGTTCCCCAGGGACAGTTCCCGCTGGGAATGAATCACTGAGGCTGCGGTTCGGCGCCGGTTCCCGGCAGCCGGACCACGATTTTGGGTGCGGCGGGCGCCGGGGTCGCGGCCTGGCTGGCCGCGAGCTTCCGCTGTTCGAGCGCCCACAGCTGCGCACTCGCGCCGAAGGCCTCGGAAGTTCCCGGAAATTCCCGGATCAACCGGTCGAGCAGCGCGCGCGCGGTCGTCTCATCGCCCCGGAATTTCAGGTGCCAGGTCGCGAGGTGCGACAGCCAGACGGGCACTTTCGCGGCGGGCCGGTCGGGCCGCTGAAGGAGGCCCTCGATGGTCCGGATGGCTTGGCTGGCCTCGCCCAATTCCTCGGCCTGCAACACCGCGCTGCGTTCCAGCAGGTCCGGGTCACCCGGCGTCAGGCCCAGGCGGACATGCAGCCGCTCGAATTCCCGTCGGGCCGTCTCCCTCCGGTCGCTGCCCCGCTCGGCCGGCCGGGCTTCGACCGCGGCTCCGCTCAGCGAGGGCAGGCGGATGCGTTTCGGCGCTTCGCGGGCGGCCAGTTCCTCCTGATCGAGGGGCAGCTGGGCCAGCCGGTGTTCCGCGGTGCGGGCGAATGGCGTGCCGTCGCAACGGGCGATCAGTTCCCGCAGGGTGCGGCGGGCGGCCTGTGGATCGCGTCCGAGTTTGAGCTGCCATTCCGCCAGCCGGTTGAGCGCCTGGGAAATCTGGAACGGCGTCAGGTTCGGCTGTTCGATCAGCTCCCGGACCGTCGCCTCGGCGCCCTGAAGGTCATGGAAGTTCTCGGCGTAAAGGGTGGCGAGCATCATCCAGCCCTCCGCGTCGTCCTCCCGTTTCTCCAGCTCCGCGATGACGGCTTCCTCGGCCTCCGCATAGTGCCCGCGCTTCATCCGGCCCACGGCCTTGGCATAACTCACCAGTGGACCTGGGCGGGGCCGGCAGACCACATGAATGACCGGAGCCAGCAGGATCACCACGGAAAAGCCCAAGGCGCCGACTCCGGCCCACCAGAGAAGCAGCGCCGCCGGCAAACCGCACACGGCCGCATAGATCCCCAGCCACCACTTCAGCTCCGGGCTGGCGAGATCGTCCCGGGGCAGGACCGGCACAAGGCGGATCAGGGCCAGGGCTGACCAGAGGGAACTCACGAGCAGCAGGGTCACCCCGACAGCCATCGCGAAGGCCGGCCCGGGATTGAAATACTGCCGGGTGTTGAGGACCACGCCCGGCATGAGCGGGACCACGCGGTCCAGCCAGCCGGCCATCACCAGGGAATTCCAGATGACCAGAAACAGGACCGGAGTGGCCAGCCCGCGGAACGTCCACGAGAGCAGCTCCTGCCGGGATTCCTCGTTTTCCTCGCCCAAGGCCCGCTGCCAGCAGTGGATGGTGGTCGCGACCATCACCGCGGCCAGCGCGACGCCCGCACCCAGAATGGCGATTTCCTCGACCACGGCCGGATGACACCACTTCGGCGCCGGCGCTCAAGCGCGATTGCGAGCCGAATACCGTTAACGGAAAAAAGCGGGGCCAGACACTCGTCTGGCCCCAGGTTGTTCTACCTGTCCTATGCGGCCACGCCGTTTTCAGGCGCAGCATGGACACCTACCTATGCGCCGGCGGCCGCCGGACTCCGCCAAGATTTTTTCACCGCCTTGTCCCACGGCCCGATTTCGTTTCGAAAAAGGCAGACAATAGCGGTTGCCAAAGCGACTTCCGGGTTCGGAAAAGCGCCTGTGGGTGGAGGTCTCACGGTCAACGGGATGGGGTGTCCTGCACGACATCCTCGGCTTCGGTGGCGTTCAGGCCGGCCTTGCGGGCGTAATGGAACAGCAGCCGGCCGTAATCCCGATGGAAGCGGGCCCAGCTTTCGCCATCGTCCCAGGCCCGGAGGCGGGACAGCAGGCTTTGGCGGGTCGGCAGCCAGTCGGAGTCGTCGCGCATGTTCGTTCTCCCTGCCTTCGCCGGTCCGCCGCGGATTCTTTCACGGAATCTTCCGGCCTACTTCAGCGTGCCGAGAAACTCGATGACGTCGCGCAGGTCCTGTCGGCTGAGCAGTTGGCCGAAACCCTCCGGCATGCCGCTCAGGCCCTTGTCGCGGGAGGTGATGTCGGCCTTCTTGAGCTTCAGTTCGCCATCCTCGGGGGAGATCAGGGTCAATTCGGTGTCGGATTCCGCCTTCACAATTCCAGCGTAGGCGGTGCCGTTCTTCAGGGACAGCATTGCGGTCTCGAAGCCCTGGGCGACCTGCTGGTTGGGGAAGACGATGCTTTCGAGCAGGTGCTCCCGGGTCACGCGGCTGGCCAACCCGTCGAGCACAGGGCCGGCGTTGCCGCCGCCGTCGTTGCCGATGTGGTGGCAGCGGGTGCAGGCCACGGCCGGGTTTTCGTAGAAGATCTTGCGGCCGCGGGCGGCGTCGCCACCGAAGAGCGCTTCGCGAAACGGCGTGAGATGATCCTGCGGCAACTTCCATTTGGCGTAGGTCTCCAGGCGCGATTTCACCGCGCCGGCGCTGCGTTTGGCGGCGGCCTCGACGAGGTCGAGCATCACCTCGTTGGCGACCTCGCGCTTCATCAGTCGGTCGAGCCACTCGGCGAGGATGGCGTCCGCGGCGTCGGACTTGAGATCACCGAGCGACGCGAAGGCGGACTGCTGCTCGGCGAGCGAGCCGCCGGTGAGTTTGGCGGTGAGCTGTCCCGCGGCGTCGTTGGGGTTGAGTTCGGCGCTGAGCTTGGAAGCGGCGAGGCGAAGGGGTTCGGCGGAATCCCGGCTCGCCAGCGTGAGCAGAGTTTCAATTTCCGGTTTCCGAGTTTCGATTTGGCAGAACGCGCGCAGGGCGGCGGCGCGGGCG
>CAIWAH010000199.1 GCA_903910585.1 uncultured Verrucomicrobiota bacterium | reverse complement strand
GCCACCTGGGTCAGGCAGAAGTGCGTGGTCGCGTGCTGGCCGGTGCCGAAGCTGAGTCCGGGATCCAGCAGCACGAGTTGTTGCCCGGCCTTGGGAGCGCGGTTGGACCAAGTGGGCTTCACCAGCAGGGCGTGGTCGATCTCGATGGGCTTGAAGTGGCGCTTCCATGATTCGCTCCAATCCCGCGCCTTTACGCGCCGAAGCGAGATGCGGCCGGGAGCCACATCGAGGCCGTGTTCCTCCGTGTCTGCCAGACCTTCCCGGAGCGCGGCCCGCGTTTCGGCGACCTCGGTGTCGGGCAGGTTCCAGTAAACGCTCACCGTGGTGAGTTGGGTGTCGGCGTGGGTGTAGATGGACGGCGTCTGACCGAACTCGCGCTCCAGTAGTGCCGCCACCGCGACTTCGGCGGACGGATTGGTCGTGATGGAAATCTGGCGCAGGGGCGCGTCGGGCGTGGGCTTGGGATAGGCGTCGGGCATGGCAGTGGGTTTCGAGTCAGGGCAGATCCCGCCAAGGGGTGAAGTTCAGGAGCTGCACTTCGGTGCGCGGCCGACCGGCCTTGAGTTCGCCGAGGTCCAGCCAGGTCGCGCTCGCGTAGTCCACCTCGATGTGCTCGAAGAAGGACAGCGGCTGTTTGAGCAGGATGGAAAGCGCCATGCGGATCACGCCGCCATGGCAGAAGACCGCGACGGTCTTGCCGGCCTGTTCGCGCTGGATGACGTCGAGGCACTGCGCGATGCGATCGTGGTAGTGCTGGAGATTCTCGGCGCCGGCGACGTGGTTGCGCTCCAGCAGGTGCAGCCAGTCGTAAGCCGACACGCCGAAACGCTGCTGCACCTCGTCCCAGCCGAGCCCGGTCCAGTCACCGAAATCCACCTCGCGCAGGCCCGGCAGCACCGTGACTTCGCCGCCGAAATGGCGTCGAAACGGATCCAGCGTGAGCTGCACGCGCCGCATGGGGCTGGCATAGACGGCGTCGAAAGGCCGCCGCGCCAGCCAGTTCGCGAGGCGTTCTGCCTGCTGGTGGCCAATCTCACTGAGGGCCATGTCGATGCGGCCGCCGAAGACACGGTGATAGCGCGTCTCGACTTCGCCGTGGCGGAGGAGAAAGAGGCTGGTCTTCAAGCGGTGATGGCAGATTGCTGGAGCTCCAGAAGCTGACGGATGCCGCCCTTGCCCAGCCGCAGCAGTTCTGCGAGGTGCTGGTCGCCGAAGGTCGCTTCCTCGCCGCTCGCCTGCAGTTCGATGAATTCGCCCGCGCCGTTCATGACGAGGTTCATGTCCACTTCCGCGGCGGCGTCCTCCACGTAGTTCAGGTCGAGCAGCGCCTTCCCGTCCACCACGCCCACGCTCACTGCCGCCACGGGCGACGTGACTGGGCTTGCCGTGAGTTTGCCTTCGGCCTGGAGTTTTCGGATGGCCAGTCCCAGCGCCACGCCGGCGCCGGTGATGCTGGCGGTGCGCGTGCCGCCGTCGGCCTGCAGCACGTCGCAGTCAATCCACAGCGTGCGGGCGCCGAGTTTCTGGAGGTCCAGGGCCGCCCGCAGCGAACGCCCGATCAACCGCTGAATCTCGACGGTGCGGCCGTCGAGCTTGAGCTTGGAGATGTCCCGCGCCTTCCGGCCGAGCGTCGAGTAGGGGAGCATCGAATACTCGGCCGTGATCCAGCCGCCCTCGACCTTCTGGTCCTTCATCCACCGCGGCACGGACTCCTCAACGGTCACGGCGCAGATGACGCGTGTGTTGCCCCATTCGATGAGGGTTGAGCCCGTGGCGTGGGGCGCGATGTGGTTCTGGAAACGCAGCGTCCGGAGCTGGTCGGCCTGACGGCCGTCGGCACGGGCCGCGGCGTTGGAATCGTTCGAAACGGTCACGCGGGCGAGGCTACCGGTGGGTTCCCCGGACGCAACCGTGCGCAGATTCGATTTGCCAAGTCCTGTGCCCGCGTGAACAAAACGGGCGACGGGGCACCCGTAGCTCAGTTGGATAGAGCATCCGCCTTCTAAATCTACCTGCCCGATTCTCCCATCTTCCTCCTCTTGATCGGTGTGGGACTTTCCTCAGCAAAAGCGTGCTTTCTGGAAAGACGCCATGGACTTGATTACCCCCAGATTGACTCAAAAACAGGCCAGCGGTGGTGAAAGGCGGTTTGAAAAGCTCATCACGCCTGGGTTGATGCAGGGGCAGATCCGTTCGGAGTCTGCGCAGGGTCGGCTGCCCAGCATCACGGATTCGACGTCACGACGGTGAGACTCCTTTCGGGACACCGTAGGTTGGCTCATCCAGCCTCCCGACCGACCTTGGACTCCGGCTCCGTAAATGCCCCAGGACGCGTCTTGATTTGGCGCCGGCATGGTGACACCCCCGGATCCGTGACCCCCAACTACCCCGGAGCCCCACCTGGAGGCCTGAACCGCCCCCATTTTGCCAAAATCAGGCTTCGGTTCGCCTGGCGCTTGCCCCGGCCACGACGCCTTGCCTAACCTGCCACCAATTCCACAAGCCCAGTGCCCGCTCTCGCCTCAGTGTCCGACTCACCCGCCACCTTCGGCCCTGATCTTCCTGACGGCCGAGGCTTTCGGTTCACGTCGCCAGGAGGTTGTGGGGCTCACGCGAAATGACCCCCCTGCCGCCACTGGAAGCTTTGCGTGCCGGAGACGAGGATGCCTGGACCCAGCTGGCTGCCCAGTTGTTCCCCGTGGCCCTCGCGGCGGCGAGAAGCAAGCTCCACGGCGAATACGAGGAGGATGCCAGGGATATTGCCAACAAGGGGCTGCATACGCTCGTCACGAAAGTGGACGAGGTGCGCAGCAGCGAGGAACTGCCGTCCCTGCTGACCACCATCGTGTATGCCGAGGCGGTTGATTTCCTGCGTCATCACCACGCCGCCAAACGGGGCGGTGGACGCGTCTTCCGCTTCGGGGTTCTGGAGGATTGGTTCGACGACGACGATGATTCGTTCGGCGGACCCGGCGGCACCGCACTGCCCATCGATGAAGCGCACGTTTCCAGCCTGGCTGAAATCATCCAACGCCTCGCCGCCGTCCTGCCACCCAAAGTCCGTAATCTCCTCATTGACCGTTTCTACCACAACAAGTCGTCCGCCGAGATTGCCGAGGCCCACGGCATGAAGGAGGGCACCGTGCGCGTGGCCCTTTCCCGTGCGCTCGACGACCTCCATGAACACCTGCAGGGCCAGTCGCAGCTTTACCAGGAAATCCGTTCCCTCCTCCAGATTCCGGCCAGGGTCGTGTCGCTGCTCCTCGCCTTCCTATGAACCCCGCCAACGACCAACGCTTCCGGGAGCTGGCGATGAAACTCGTCGGGCGCGAATGCACGGCTGAGGAAAAGGCCGAGCTGAGGCGGATGGTGGAGGAGGAATCCGGTCGTCGGGAAGAACTGCAGCGCATCTGTCAAAGCGCCGGAGTTGCCCGGGAACTGCTTCCCTTGGTGAGCGCGTTGGAGGCCACCGCTGGCCGGATGTCGGCCGGCGAAATGGAATACTTCCGGCTCGCGGTAGCCCGAAGACGGGAACAGAGGCAGAATCAGGCAAATGTTCCGCCGGCCGACAGTCCTCCCCCTGAAGATCCGGAACCGCCCGTCATCGACGCCGAGATCGTTCCGGAAAAGCCCATCAACGGCTACAAGGTCAGCTTCTATGTCCTGCTGCTGCTGATTCTGGCCGCAGGCTGCGCGCTCCTGTTCAAGTCGTGCATGAACGACCGGAATGGCCGTGATGCGGCGAAGACGCCCACCAACGCCGTGCAGGTGATTGCCGATCAGAACGGCCAAGCGGAGGCCAGATCCGAACCGGACACTCCGACACCGGCCGTGCCGGCGCCCCAGGTGGTGAAGCCGACTGTGACCCGGCCTCCGGAACGGCAAAACGCAACCCGCACCAAGTTGGGCAACTACGCGGGAACCCAATGGGTAAAGCTGGCCGACAGCTATGCGGTGCCGGGCAGCGTCCTGTTCTTCCGGAACATCGCCAGCCTGAATCAGTCCGGCCCGCTGATTGACGGCATGAGCGGCCAGAACGGAGGTGTGCCGAAGGATTTCATGCTGTTCTCACGGCAGGGAAAGTCGTGGGGCGTCCGTTCGTTTGCGAACGTGTATTCCGAACCCGACCCGATGATCGCGCTGGATGATTCAACCGCGCTGGTGGCCTCCTACGGGATGCATCGGGAGGTCTTCTTGATTCAGGGCGGCCGTTCGCGCGAAGTCCTGCTGCCCATTCCCATCCGCTGCATCGGTGCCCAGTCCGACTCCACCGGCCGGATCTTCATCCACGATTCCAATGGCGGCGTTTCGGTGGTGGCAGGCGCATCGATAACCCGTCTGGATGACACGGACCCCAACAATTACGTGCTTGATCATGGTCAGCCAACCGGCCTGCGGCGGGGATTCGTGCAGTTCATCGCCAAGGCCGACAGCGGGGACATCATGGGAGTTCACTATCCGCAGCCCAAGCTGCTCGGCCATGGCTCGCTCGTCCGATTTAACGGGGAGAATTGGGAATTGGTCTGTTCGTTCGGCCAGAAATATCCCGGGCAGGCCACGCATTATCTCTCGGGGGACTCCATGGTGGCGGCGCTGTCCCAGGAATTCCTCATCGTCAAGGAGGGCGTCCCCATGTCGACAGACCTGCCCGCCGGATTCGGAGCCAACAGCTCGACGGAATGGAGGGCGGTCCGCGCAGCGAGCACCGATGATTTCGTGGCGGTCGATTCCTCGGGCAGGATCTATCACTACCGGGACGGCAACTTCGAACAGACGGTGGCTCCGTTGGCCCAGTATCCGAAGGCCGGCACCGTGAACTTCCGGAGCGTGATGATCGCCCCGGACGGAGTGATTTACGCGATCAACGCCAAGAACCAGTGGTCCGGAAGCGTTCTTTTCCAGCTCACGCCCAAGTAGGTTACGCCCCGGTCGGCAGACCCGGTAGGTCTGCGGATGTCTGACTGAGATGCGATAGTCCCCGGCAGTGATGCTGGCAATCCAGACCGGGAGCCTGCCTCAACGCATCGTGTTCAATGCCTCGGATTTGTCGTGCGGCAGCGGGGCCGCACTCTTCCGTCACCGGGCATTGTTGAACTGCGTTTCCCTTCACTGCCCCTCTCCGGGAGTTCAAGCCTGCTTTATCTGAAGCCCGCTCGTGCGGTGAAACAGTCCTCCCACTCACCGGAAATTGCCCAACCCTGACCACCGACCGCTTCCGGATTGAGCCGGATTGGGGGCTGCGTTATTAGCCTCACTATTCAGTTAACCCCTTGTCATGCCATGCAACTACTCCCTTCGGCAGGTTGTTTCCGCAGTTGGCTGGCTCCCCTGGCAGCCTCCGCCCTGGTCCTCCTTACCGCCCAGCCCTTCCGGCTTTCGGGCCAGGTAACGGCCGATGCCGTGGCAGTCACGAAACGGTTGCCTGTCTTCACCTCTGCCCGGGAGGCGGTGGCGACGGTCACAGAACGCGGGCCACACCACCGGGTGGAACAGTGGGTGGAACGGATCATCGGCGAGGACGGCACGACCAACGACGTGACACATTCGGCCACGGTGCTGGCCAACGGGCTGCACTACCTCGACGGCGGCGAATGGAAGGAGACGGTGCCGGAGTTTGTGGCGGTGAACGGCGGCTGGCTGGCGGCGCGCGGGCCGCATCAGGTGCTGGTGAGTGAGCGGCTGTTCGTGGCGGGCGCGGTGACGGTGGTGTCGCCCGAGGGCCAGACGTGGCGGAGCACCCCGATGACGCTGGCCCTGCGAGACCGCGCCGGCGGCCAGGTGTGGGTGCTGGGCGAAAGCCGCGATGTGGCCGGTGAACTCGTGGCCCCGGACACCGTGCTGTTCCGCGATGCCTTCGCAGGCGAAGCGGGCGTGAAGGCGGATGTGCGCGTGGTAACTTCGGCCGGGGGCGTCGAGTGCGATGTGATCGTCCGCAGTGGGGTGCCTTCACGGGAAGCGCTGGGGGAAGCCGGTGAGCAGGCGGAACTGATGGTGCTCACGGAGATCTTCGAGCCGGGCGGTGCGACGGCCAACCCCGTGGACCGCGGCGGGCGCAGTGACGACGTGGTGCGGCTCGGGGCGCTGACGATGGATCAGGGGAAGGCCTTCGGAACGGACCTGCCTGGACCGGCGGACCGCTTCGTGCCCGTGTTCAAGCGGGTGTATCAGGATGAACCAAGCGGCCGGGTGTTTCTGGAGGAGGCCACGCCGCTGGACTCGCTCACGCCGCTACTGGAGGCATTGCCGGAAGCCCGGGTGCCCGGGACAGCGGAAGCCCGCTGGCGGAACACGGCGGGGAACGCGGTCCTTCCTATCCGCCGCACGGGCCTGTTGCCGGCACCGGCGTTGCCCCGTCGCGCCGACGGCCGGTTTGAAGTGGCGGCCAAGGCGGCCGCTCGCCGCACCTTTGCCGCGGTGAAGTCGCAGCCCGGCGTGGTGCTCGACTGGAGTTACCTGAATACCGCGGCGAACATCATCCTCCGGGGAGACACCACGTATTACGTCACCAACCAAGTGGCGCTTTCTGGAACCGTTCGCGTCGAGGGCGGAACTGTGATCAAGTTTGCCGGCGGTGGAGCTGCCGGGCTCACGCTGGCCAGTGGGACCACGTTGGACTGGCTCGCAGAACTCTATCGGCCGGTATTTTCTACAGCGAAGGATGACAATTCGATTGGAGAGACGATTTCTGGCAGTTCAGGCAACCCATCGAATTACTACGCCAATCCGGCCCTTTCCGTGCCGGCGTCTGTGTTGGTCACGCCGCTCGCTCACCTGAGAATTCGTCACGCGAACCAAGGCATCCGGGTCGCAGGCACCACCACGCAGCCGAATTTCGCGGTTCTCCAGAATGTCCAATGGGTAAAGTGCAATCAGGCGGTGACGTTTGACAACTCGCCCAACTCTCTCAAACCGGCCAAACTTCAGAATGCCCTGGTCACCGACACCGCCGTCCTGTTTGCCGCCTGCGCCTCCGTGCATCTCCAGGCTGACTACCTAACCTTGGATTCCGTAACCTCACTGTGGACCAGCCCATCCTCGGCGACACTGACACTCTCGTCAGGAGTTCTGAACAATGTTGGCGGAACGAACGGGACGATCTTCAATGCACCTTGGATCACCAATGCGGTCTCAAGCGCGGTGTTTGAGTCATCCGCAGCCGGGGCATTTTACCTGCCCTTGGCGAGCCCAATCAGGGCCGTCAGTGCCAAAGGCTTCGTCAACCTGACAGCGATTGCCCCGTCCGGTGATTTGAGTGCGGATGCTCCGCCCCTACTTTCCGCTATCAGCGGCGTGAGCGTGCTTGTCGCAACCCAAACTGATGCTCCAGATACCATCGGCTACCACTATCCACGCCTCGATTGTTTGGCCAGCAATGTGAGCGTGTCCGCTCCTCTGGTTTTGACCAACCGGGCCGTCGTTGGTTTGGTTAGCGCCAAGGCGTTCCAGTTGGGTGCTGGCGCCCGGATCATCGCCGGCGGCCAGCCGACGATGCCGGTGCGATTTGTCCGCGTATCGCTGGTGCAGGAGGGCACCAACGGACTGACCGGCAGTTCCTTCAAGGTGTTTGAGGCCACCACCGCGGCACCGCCGCCGACCGTCGAGGCCCGGTTCACCGAATTCCTACTGCCCAGCGATCCTTCGGGGCGGCGGGTGCTGCTCAACGACTCCGCCAATGCCGTGTTTTCCTTCTCCCTCCGCGACTGCCGGGTGACTGGCGGCACTCTTACCTTCTCGCCACCCACCCCCTCGGTGAGCCAGTCGGTCACGCTGTTCAACAATGTGTTCGAAGGCGCCGGCCTTTACTTTTACCGCTACTACGACAACGACCTTACGGTCAGCTTCCGGCACAATCTGGTCCGCTACGGCGACTGCTGGGCCAGCTACTACCCGCAGACCTACCAGAACCCTTACTGGACCTTCAAAGACAACCTCTTCGAGAGCGCCAACCTGCTGAACACCGCCGGCAGCTACCTGCTGGGTTCGCACAACGGCTACACGGGTGCCACCGCCACGTTTGGCGGCACCCTCCTCGGGCTCAAACCAAGCGACCTGCTGAATCCCGCGCTCGGCTGGCAAACCGGTCCGGACGGGCGATTCTGCTATCCGGCGAAGACCACAACCGCAGGAAGTTTGGGTCAACTGGTGGACGCAGGCAGCCAGACGGTGACCGCCGCCGGGCTGTTCCACTTTGCCACCCAGGCCACCGCGACGCGCGAAGGGCAGGAGAACACCGGCCAGGGCGGTGCCAACCAGGTCAACATCGGCTTCCACTACCCGGTGGGCACGGGCGACGCTGACGGCGACACCCTTTACGACTGGGAGGAAGATCCGGACAGCGATGGCTGGGACACCACGACTCCGCCCGCGGCGACCGACGAAACCAATTGGAATGACTCCGATTCGGACCGCTACCTTTACAATGGGGTTTGGTATAACGGCGGAGACGACCTGAATGACGGGCAGGAACGCCGATTTGGCAGCAACCCTCTCCTTTACGATCCTGATACGGATGGCATCTACGACGACATGGAGTTTGTTGAAGGCACCGATCCGATGAGCAATTCGGGTTCCGGAAAGCGACTGCGCGAATGGAATTTCGAAATTGCCGGCGGCGGAAGTGACGACGGCCAAGCCCTCCCGACCGCCGCCCCCACCTTGGCTCCGCTGTTCGATGGCCAGGCCGCCTACTTCACGGGAGTCAGCGGCTCTGTAGCCAGTTATCCGGTGGCCAGCACCTTTGCCCTTCAGCACGGCGCGATGCGGTTCACCTACGTGCCGGAATGGTATCTGGGTTACGCGACTGACACGCCTGGCAGCGAATGTCGTCTGTTCGAGGCGAGTGAGTGGCAGTTCAGTGTTACGGCCGATGGCCGAGCCCTAACCCTGCGGGTGCCGAAGACCGGCGGTGGCAGCCGCTTGGCGTATCTGGGACTCCTGCCCCGCGACGACGGCCAAAACCTTGGGCATCGCCGGGGCTACCGGATCGAGTTGGAATGGACGCGAGGCGCGGTTTGGACGGTGATCAACGGAGTCCGTTACGACACCCTTCCTGGATTGGCTGAAGGCGGTGGTGTCACCGTAACCCCTTCCGCAACGCACCTGACCTTGGGCTCCACTGCCGCTGGCGCTCTTCGGGCCAAGGGCTGGATTGACAAGCTGGAGAGCTTCAACGGACGACTAAGCAGCTCCCCGTTATGGGCGCGACTCCATCTCCCGGAGTTCAAACAGGAGCACCACTTTTCAGCTGAAGCGGTTGCCAACGGACTGACGCTGACCTGGGACCGGGCTTGGCAGGGCGACCCCATCCAAGTGCCCGGCAACTACAAGGTGGAGCGCCGGGAACTGCCCGCCGGAGCTTGGGAACTCGTGGGCAACATCACCAATCACACGGCCCTGGACCCGCTGGTCAGCAGCGGCACCAACGGCATCCGTGCGGGCAAATACTTCGAGTATCGCGTCCATCGTCCCGGCCTTACGCCCACCACGACCTTTGCGGCCTGGAATGGCGCCCCGATCAACACTCGCGGCCGGGCGATCCTGCTCGTGGACAACACCGTGTCCAATGCCATCGCCAATGAACTCGAATCCTTCAAGCGCGACCTGGTAGCCGACGGCTGGCTGGTCGTGGCCACCAATGCGCCCCGGCACAGTGATTTGAGCTACGCGGTGCCGCTTACCGCTGCCCAAAAGTATGCCTACACGAATGGAACCAGCAGCGCGCTCACGACCAACAAGGCAAACGCTGCCGTGGTCAAGTCCTACCTCCAGTCCATCTACAACTTGGACACCAATGCCACCAATGTCGTTTTCCTCATCGGTCATGTGACCATTCCGTATTCCGGACAGGGCAGCTACTCCCACGACGACAACACCGGGGCTTGGCCGGCTGATGCGTTGTATGGCGACCATACGGGCACATGGACGGATGCCCTGGACCTTGGGGACAGCCCACCCAACATCATCAATTACAACCGCCCCAATGACGGCCGCTGGGACCAGAACATGCTGCCCTTGGAAGCCGACGGCTCGCCCGGACGCCTTGAAATGAGCGTAGGGCGGATAGATTTCAGGCTCATGGCACCGTTCAAGGCGTCCACGGAGATCATCAACGATAACCGTGACGACACCGAGATCCGTTTGCTGAAGCTTTATTTCGACAAGGTGAAGCGCTGGCGGCGGGCCCAGATTCCAGTGCAGGACGACTTCCAGGCTTGGCTGGCTGATGGCAACTTTTACGGGCTCGTGCCTTTGACGCAGCGCCTCAGTTCCCACCTGTGGGGCGGCTGGCAGACCAACGTGAACCGATTCGACGATGACATCTTCCTGGCTAGCGCCAACTACCTGTGGAGCATTCACGGGGACTACGGCCATTTCACCGTATTCGGGAGCGGTCAAGTAGAGCCTCGAAGACATTTGTCGTCACAAATTGCGAATGAACAGACGAATGATAACCCACGCGGCATGTTTCAACTGCACTACGGCTCATACTTTGGGGAATGGTTTCACTGGGATTCGGATCCACTACGGGTAATCCTAGGCATGACCAATTCGGTGCTAGTTTCGTCGCTTCTTCATGCAGGCGTTCATTTGGACCGGCTGCATCTCGGCGCTCACTATGCAGCCACTCTGCAAGATGCTTTTGCCTATCACGCCGACAATTCCTGCCGGTATGCCGCTCTGTTAGGCGATCCATTTGTGCGTGAACATCCACTGTCCCCAGTGAGTTCACTGACCCTTACAAAAGCCAGTCCCAATGTCGTGCTCAGTTGGCCCGCCCAATCCGCGGCGACGCACGGTTACCGGATTTTCCACGCCAGTTCGACCAACAGCCCGAATTGGACGTGGTTGACCGACGTGGGCGCAGGTTCGACCGGCTGGACTCACAGTTCACCTAGCAATGGCACCCATGCCTACCTGATCAAGTCCCTGTCCTTGAAGACAACGGGCTCCGGCAGCTACACCAACACTTCCTTGGGCACATTCTCCTCCACCGAAGTCACCCTCCCGTAATTCCATGAAACGAACGCTGCTGCTCCTGCTCGTCACGCTGCCCGCCATAGGCGGGGAGTTTGTCAACCTGACCTTCGACGAGCCAGACCTGACCGGGCCTCTGACTCCAATTTACCCGGGCGGTCCACTCGCGGGCAACGCTGCCCAAATCATCCCGGGATGGAACATTACGGTGGGCGGTGAGCCGCTAACCTCCACCACATGGTCCCCCTTCAATCTGGGAGGAGGCGCCCCCTCCGTAAGTCTGGTGCAACATTCACCTGGAGACGAGCTAACGCGTCTGGGACTTGCCTACTTGGAACTGCATTCACCAACGCCGCCGGCTCCCGAAATCCGCCTAAACCAGACCGGCACCATCCCGGCCGACGCGGCGGGGCTGTGGATCTTTGGGACCGGCCACGCTCAAATGTTTATCAATGGTGAACGAGTGGGCGATACCATCGCCACCCCGATCGCTGATGTCTCTCGTTATGCGGGCCAAGAAGTAAACTTGGAATTTCTCGTCGCCTCGGGAGGCTCCATCCGTTTTGACATCCTGGGCTTCGTGCCCGTGCCAGAACCCCAAACGTGGGCGCTGCTCGGCACCGGGCTGGCGGCAGTTTATTGGCTCACCCGCCGCAAATAAGGCGCCACGCACGATTGCCGGATGTTCCGCGCCAGCGCCCTTGCTCCGGTTTGGTGGACAGGTGCCGTTTGAGTGGGTGAAGTGGAAAGCACACGGATGAACGAAATGGCAAAGCCCCCAGTTCAGCGGAATGACGAAGCCTTCAAACGGCAGGCGGTGGAGCACTGGCTGGTGAGCGGGAAGTTCGCGCGCCCAAGCGCCTCCCAGCTAAACAAAAAGATCCATCTCCAGCCCGAGGCCCCAGATCAATCCCCCTCTCCAACTAGAAGTCAGAGAGAGGGATCAACCCGGGGACAATGAAACCAAGTCAGTTCAACCACGCCTCCATTTTCTCCTGCGCCAGCCCGAACGCCCGGGCCTTGAGCCGGTAGTTGTCGCCGAACCACAGGGAGGTCAGCCGTTGGTGCGGGGATTGCCGGGTCTTCCGGTGGTCCAGCAGTTCCGTGACGCCGTTGAAGGCGGCCCAGAGAGTGCCACGGACACCAGGAAGACGGTTCCCTCTGCCCTCGTCGAAGAAGTGCTCGGCCCAATCCCGATTCCTTTCGGCTCGGATCAGGGCGGCATCGTCGGACGGATCAGAGGGCTGGAACACGTCGGTCAGGTATTCCGTGAGCCGGCTGGCGTTGACCTGCACGCGGGCCATGGCTTGCAGGGCTTCTTCCATGGTGTCGTAGCGGGTTCGGATCTGGGCGAGCAGTTGACCGGCGGCCTTCAACCGGTGCTTCACGTCCGGCGTGTGGACCAGGCGGAAGGATTCACCGCCACCGAGCGCCAGCGTCAGCGTGTTCTGGCAGACCACCCGAACGCTCGTGAACTTGATCTGCACGCTGCCCTTGCCGTCGTGGCTATTGGCCAGCAGCAGGTATTTGTCGGCCACGTCGTCGCCGATCACGCGGAGTTGTCCGGGCAGCTTGGCCAGCAGCCAGATGCGTTCACCCTGACCAAGCGAACCGGCCGTGTGGTAGATGGCGGCGTTCTCGCCGACGATGGGATCGAAGAACCCGAAGGCCTCCGTGTTTTGCAGGGGCGTGTAGTCCTTGCTCACCACTCCCAGCACGGGGCTGTCGAGGGGATCGTTGCGCACTATGGCGAACGTGTCGGGCACCACGAGGCGCTGGCCGTTGACCGTGGTGAATACCGGCGTCTTGCTGACCTGCCAGTCGAGGTTGGCCGCTTGGATGGCTTCCTTCGCCGTTGCCGGCCCGTTGAGTCGAGTGCCCAGGCCGTGCCACGGCGTTTCGTCGATGTAGAACATCGACGCCTGGCCATTCAGGATCATGAGGTTGTGCATGGATTTCCTTTCGTTGCGGTTTCAGTGAAGTTTGGTGAGGGGTTGAGGGGACGATTCAACGCCGGTCGTTCCGGTCGTTGGATTCGGTGATCAGCTTGTAGAGGTAAACGGCTCCGGCACTGATCAGGCCGATGAGCACGTAGTCGCGGAGCGTGTAAACCACGAGCAGCACGAAGATGCCGCCGATGGCGTAAAGGATGAGCTGGGGCTTCATCAGGACCTCCAAAGGAAAGGGGGTGCACCGAATGAACGATGCACCCCCGAGGTTGCGGTAGGAGGACGTTCAGAGGCTCACGCTTTGCAGGGCGCGGAGCTTCTCGCGGACGACTTCGACCTCCTTGTCGGTGGTCTTGCGGTCCTTCTCGACGACGCGCAGGGCGTCCACCACGTCGCCGCACTGGCGGATGGTCGAACGCAGCGAGTCACGAAGGCCGTCGATCTGTTCGATGACCGAACGGATCGTGGGCTTGGTTGGTGCTTCCGGCACGGCGGCCAGACGGTTGACGGGTTGGGGTTCCGGGGTTTCTTCGGCCGTGGGTTGGGTGTTGGTGGGCATGGTGTTTTCGTTGACGGATTCAGGGATGGGTTCAGGGGTGACTTGGGTATCCGATCCACTGACCGGCTCGTTTATTTCAGTGCGCCTCGGCATGGCCACCAAGCGGCGACCAGGGGCCGAGAACACGAGCGGACTCAGGCCGTCGATCAAGGCCAGCTCCGTGAGCCCCCACTTCAGCGCCTTCAGCGCGTGGGTCCGATTCACGGTGATGGTCAGGTTGTCGCCCGTGACCACGGCATCCTCGACCGGAAACGTGGTGTCCTGGGGCGTGGACTGGTCCCCCGCCGTCACCAGCAGGCAACGGTCCACGAGATCCAGCCGGACGGGCTGATGTGGATCGTCCTTGCCCGGCAGCTTGGGCAACACGTCCAGCAGGAGCGCGGTGGCCTTCTCTCCCAGACGCACCGTGGCCGTGTGTGACGCCGGAACCACCTGACGCCAGTTCGGCATCGTGTGGTCCTGGCGTTTGACGGTGAAGGTCCACCGGTTCGACCGGAGCTGCAGCCAGCCGTCGTCCTTGTCACCCGGCTGGATGGCCAACGACCACGGACCGTCCTGCCGGAACTCCGGGCGTTCAAGGAACGCGTGATGCGGGAGGAACACCGGCTCCTTCAGGTCGAGCCGGAAGGAGTTGGCGCTGAACAGATGCCGGCCATCGGTGCCCATGACGTAGTGCGCCTGGGGATCGGAGACATCCAGCCACGCACCTTGAAGGGCGGCGCGGGTGGAGTCGCTGGAGCAGCAGGCAAAGGCCCGTTGGATACCTTCCTTGATCGATTCATCCAGCATGACTGCCGGAGCCTCTATCTTGGGTTCGATGGGCCACTCAAACAGGCTGAGCGGGATCAGGGGCTGATCCACCGGCCGCCCGGCGAGGGTGTGGCGGAGCGTCAGGTTGAACTCGTCGCCCAGCAGGGTCAGCGAGTCGGTTGGACTGCATCCCTTGACCGTCTTGGCCAGACGCTCAAACGGGATCAGCACGGCCACCGGTTCCCCCGGCTGGACGGTGGCGAGGCGACAGGCCGCAAACGCATCCAGGTTCGTGACCTGGAGCTGCACGACACCTTCGGCGGAGCGCTGAAGGTGGACATGCTGGAGCAC
Organism: uncultured Verrucomicrobiota bacterium; assembly: GCA_903910585.1. Classification (GTDB taxonomy): domain Bacteria; phylum Verrucomicrobiota; class Verrucomicrobiia; order Limisphaerales; family UBA9464; genus CAIWAH01. Next base: position 25,671 of record CAIWAH010000199.1, on the reverse strand, counting down.
CGGCAGCGACGAATGGCGGTTGAGCACCTTCGCGAGCACGGGCAGGACGGACTTGAGTTCGGATACGGGCAGTTTGATTTCCATGGGATTCCTTTCGTTGTGGTTGGTGGTGAGGGGTGAAAACGAAGGAGCCAGCCCCACGACAGGCGCAGGACTGGCTCCGGGTTGAGGTGGTGGTTCGGGTCAGGCGTCCTCGTCGGTGTCCGAGGGCTTGAACTTCAGTTGGCGGGTGCCGCACTCGGCGGCGGTGATGTCCGTGCGGATGCCGAGGCAGACCGGTTGGAACAGGACACCGCTCTCCGGGAAGGCGTAGAGGTAACGCACCTCCACGACGTCGCCGGGTTGCGGCAACGGCTGGTTGGCCGGAATGGTGACGTTGCCAGCCGGTTGCCAGCCCTTCTGGCCACGGAGCTTGAGGGCGACACTTCGTTGGGCGTTGAGGCGATCCACGACGGCCGACAGCGTGGCCGTGAACTTGTGCTTCAATGCGTGACCTCTGCTGTTGGGTCGGCCAGGCACGTAGGGTGCGTCGATGCGTTTGAACACGACGCCTTCTCGTCGGCCTTGGCGGATCTCCTCGAACAGCCGGGTCTTGTCGCCCGTGCTGAACGTGGTGTGGATCAGCGACAGGCTGGGGCATTGGGCCGAGGCCAGGACGTTGATCAGTTCCACGAGCCGTTGTTTCAGGGTGCGTGGACGCAGGTCCTCGCCGTCGAGTTCCAGCAGGTCGAAGACGTGGAACGTGTCGCCCACGCTTTCCCCATCGAACACGAGGTCGTGCTCGATGCGGTGTAGGTCGCGGATGAACGGGAACGGCAGGCTGACAGCCAGTCCCCGGCGATTGCAGCCGACGAGCTTGTCCCCGGCCTTCTCGATAAGCAGGCGACGGCCATCGAACTTCTCCTGGAGACACCAGTCGGGATGCTGGAGCAGTTGGGCTGCTTCCTCGGCCTCGATGGGGTTCAGTAGCATGGGAACCAAGCCAGTGGATCGGCATGCATGCTCGGTGTGTTGGTAAGGCGTGCCGGTTTCACCCGGCGTGTAGCCCTTGGCGGTCTTTTCCCGGACGAGCTGGTCGAAAATCGTGCGTGCCCGTTCGAGATCGACCGGGACGTTGGTCTTCGTGCCGGTGCTCAGCGTGGAGCCACGGCGACCGTAGGCGAAGTTGACCACGAACCGCTCGCCGGCTGGTTCGAGTGCAACCTGATAGACTTTGTCGGAGGTGCCTTCGCGGAAATACAGCGTGGCACGTTGGAGGACGGAATCGGTGTTCATGAGAAGTTGAGTGGGTGAAAGGAAATGGGCCGCCCCATGCGTGTGCACAGGACGGCCCGGGGTGAGGTTTGGAGTGGGGGCTACGGGTGGAAGTAGCCGAGGGAACGCAGCGACGTGAACGTGCTGCCGATGATGACGTGATCCAGGATGTCGATGCGGAGCAGCTTGCCTGCACCGACGAGATCCCGGGTCACCCGAATGTCTGCTTCCGAAGGACTTGGGTCCAGCGAAGGGTGGTTGTGCGCGAGGATGAGAGCGCTGCCGGCGGCCACGATGACCGGCCGGAAGACCTCGCGGGCATGGACGTTGACCGAATCGAGACCGCCCAAGGCCACGAGGTTGTGGCCGAGGATGCGGCGACGGGTGTTCAGGATCAGGACGACAAACGCCTCCTTCGCCGGGTCAAACCACGGCGCGGTGGCGATATTGGCCTGCCAGTAGGTGAACACCCGGTCGGGTGTGTCCACGAGGTCAGCCGGCGTCGCGCAGTCGCGTATCCTCATGACCTTGAACTCGGCAGGTGGCTTCATTGGCCACCCCCGCGATAAACGACCTGATGGTGTTCCTGCTTGCCTCCCCGCAACCACACCAGTCCCTTCGTTCGTCCCGTGTCGTAGTCGACGAGGACGTTCAGAAGAGGCCAGCGGGCTGCGAGAAGCCGGAGGAAGGTCAGCGGTGGGCTGGGCGTGGTGAACTGCCAAGACGCCCGAGTTGCCGAGCATTCCAGCGGTTCCACTTCCGTGAACGCCGCCGGCCAATCCTCGCGATCACGGAACGCCTTCAGGTCCTTCGCGCTGCCCACAACGAGCAGACGGCACTGGCAAGGGTTCATGGCGGTTCAGGACCATCGCCGGCACTCGTTGAAGAACTCGCAGCAGGCACAGGCCATCGGGCTCGGTGAAGGAACCCAGTCCTGGCGCTGCACGCCATCGAGGTAGGAATCCACGGTCTTGAGCAACCGCGTCTGCTGCTTCGGCGTCATGGCCGGAAGCGTTGTAACAACGAGCTTGGGCGTCTTGAGCTTCACGAGGTGATGGAGTTCTGTCGCCGTTTCGGTTTGTCCGGTGGCTTCCCGGTACATCACCGCGTAGCAGCTGCATTGTAGCTCATGTATGTGTTCGGCCTTCTCCGGGTTGGGAGTCTGGCCGGTGGTCTTGAACTCGACGATGCGCCCCCCTGACCTTACGAGGTCGATGATGCCGATGAGCTTCGTGGTGCCGAGGTCGGCTTCGACCGAAACCTCGACACCCTCGGCCGGTTCGTTGGGAGGAATGGGCGACTGCGAGAAGTACGTGTTCAGCAACGCCCACGCCTTTGCCTTGGATTCATCCTCTTCACCCTGCTCCCAGCGGATCTGTCCCTCCTGGTCATCGGCCCAGAACAGGTCGAACTGCTCGCGCAGCCAACCGTCAGGGATGCTCTGCTTTCTCCAGCGAGCAAGGTTCCAGAGCTTCAAGGTGAAGTGAACCGTGGAACCGATGTGCTGGGCACCAGGCTTGGCGCGAGCCAGCCCGAGGACGTAGTTGAAGTAGAACTTCAACCGGCAGGAGTGAAACGTGTTCAGCCGTGAGGCCGACACGGTCGCAAGAAGCTCTTCGATGCTCTTCGGCTTGTTGGCCCGAGCAGGAGGCACTGGAACCGCAGGTGGAACAATCGTGGCAGTGTCGTTCATGCGGTCCTCGCTTTCTGGAAACGACCGCCATTGGAGCGGCTGCCGTGGTTGCCAGCGTTGCCGCCGTGGGTTTCCAACAACTCCTCGATGAGACCGGAGGCCTCCATGCGGTTGAGCTGACGGACACCCTTGCCGAACCGTTCTTGGGCCAACGATTCGATGTCCTGTTTGTCGAGGTGGTGATCCTCGACGATTTTCAGGACGAGTGACCGTTGCTTGTCCGAGCACGACCACGCATCGGATTGGCCGTTGGGGCGACCATTGCCGTTGCCGTTCGTGCCGTGGTGGCCGTTGGAGTGTCCATTGGCGTGACCGTTGGAATGTCCGTTGCTTCCGTTGTGGTGGCTGCCGTTGCTGGCGGCGTTGCCGTTGGACGATCCTTGGACCGGCAGGAAGCCGGTTTCCTGGATGTCGCGGTCCACGCAGCCCTGCAACAGGGCGTAGAGGCGGGAAGACTCCGCCTCGACTTGCTTGATGTCGCCGACTTCCAGTCGGAGGGTGACGCTGTATTGGTGGGAGGAATACCCGGGGAGACCGAGCTTCTTGCTGTAGTTGGCTTCGAGGGTGACCATGGTGATGCCTTTCCTTGGATGATGGGTGGAGACGAAAAAGCCCCGCGCCGTCACACGACGGGCGGGGCTGTTGCTCGATTGCCCCCGGGAGGGGGAGGCACCGAGCTGTTCGATGTTCAGGCTGTTATCCCACCATCAACCAGGGTTCAGCAGGGAGGGGGCTGCGGCGTTAGCTGATGCCTGTGAAGTGCAGCATTTCCTTGGAGTCCTTTTCAGTCTGCGGGAGAAGACTGTGAAGACGCGAATTCACTTCTGCCAACTTGTCGTAATCATCCACTGCGATGTGCTTCTTGCCAGCTTCAATGAGGTTCTTGGCTTGTAACTGGTCGTTGAGCATCTCTCGCTTTCCAACCAAGTGTTGGAACCAACCGACGAGAAAATCCGGCGTGCGGCGAAGTATCTGGAAAGAGACACGGTGCAGTTGATCAATGGCCGCTTCCAATTTCTGCGGATTCGTAGAATTTCGGAACGTGTGTTCCTGCGCGACGATTTCGTGGAGTTGACGCCGCTCGTGGTCGTTTCCGCTTTCGTTGACGATGCCAGTGACTTCGTCCTTGGCAGCCTGGTATTCGATTCGCAGGCGTTCCAACCGTTTTCCTGAGGTCAACTGGTTAAGCTCTTGTGCAATCTTCCGCTTCCTATCCTCAAGTTTATAGCGGTTATCCGTCACGTCATCCAAGGTCAAGAGCATTGCCTCACCGTGAAGCTCTTCCACTGAGCTGCGCATTCTTTCCAACTTCTCCATGACCTCGTAGTTCTCATTCGCTAGCGCCTCGGTTTTCTCCTGCTCTAGCCGTGATTCCAACATCTGAACTTCCTCATTCAGCGTCTTCACCGGGACGTCCCTGAACGTTGGGTTGAAAATTTGAGAAAACTCTGGACCGGAGGGGTTTACGTAAGCCTGGACTTTCAGGTCTCGCGACTCGGACATTTCAAAAGTCAGGTCGATTTCGGTGCCCCGCAACAGGTCTCGCTTCAGTCCTTTTCCTGAAATCACGAGGTATCCGACCGTCTTGTTCGCAGTGAAGTGATTCTCCGACGGCCCTTCGACAACGATGATCCGAATTTCGCCATCGGAGCCGTGGATAATCGCTTTGCTTACATCCACGGTGCTTTTGCTCTTTGCCGGAAGCACGGAGTTCTTGGCGAAGATGCGGGCCAACTTGGTGTCGCCTGTGTTCAGGTCGTCTTTCACCAAGCTGAGGTCTTCGGGAAGCATCTGCCCGGCAACGCTGTATTTCCCCTGCGCAATCTGGATCGAATCCAAATCAGCGGGGACAGGGTTGTTCTTCGCGTCGTAAACCTTGAAAGCGAAAAGATTGTAGGCGTCGTCCTGAAGCGGGAGGTCTTCGACAATCCTTGCCGAGAGTATCTTCAGGCCGCTGTCGTAGCCGCCGTCTTCTCGGGTGATGCGGTAGAACATTCCCGCGACATCGCCTTCCACCTTCGCCGAGAACATTTCCTCGCGCTCCTGTGACGCGCGATTGTAGGACACCTTCACCCGGAGCACGCCCGGCTGAATCGGTTTGTCCACCGACTTCTCGCCAAGTTTGATTTCTTTCGTGGCTGCGAAATAGGCAGCCCCGACTGCAATGGCATTGGTCGGGTCAATCCCTGTGTTGATGGGTATGCCGAGGAGTTCTTCGATGCGCTTGCGAACGAACGGCGTGTAGGTAGAGCCGCCAACCATGAGCACGAACTTGAGATCCTGTGGCCGCAGCGAATTGCGCGTAAGAATTTTCCTCAGCATTTCGGCGGTGCAATCGATGGCGTCTTTGATGACCGCTTCAAACTCGGAACGGGTGATACTCAGGATGCTGTCGATCGATTTCCCGTCCTCGTCTTCCAAATCGCGGATCATGCCGAGGTCAATCTCGGCTGACTGCTTATTGGAAAGTTCGATTTTCGCTTCTTCGGCCTTGTGCAAAAGCACCGCCCAAAGCCGGTTGTATTTTCCTGACTCGCTCTTCATCTGCGCCAGCAAGTCGGTGAACTTCCCCATTTTCTCCAACTGCGGCGCGATGATGCGTTCGACAATCAGCGCGTCGAAGTCTCCTCCGCCGAGGTAGTTGTCGCCTTCGTGGTCCACGACTTTGAGTTCGCCTTCCACAATTCTCACCAACGCGACATCGAAGGTTCCGCCGCCAAGGTCGTAAACAATCCACTGGCTGTTCTTCAGGTCCACGCCCTTTTCTTTGTTGGCGTAAGCGAGACTGGCGGCAATTGGTTCCTGCAGCAACACGACCTGCTTGAAGCCGGCGGCGTAACCCGCTTCCTTCGTCGCATTGGACTGCACCATGTCAAAAGAGGCAGGAATGGTAATGACCACGGCCTCGGGCGTTTCGCCTGTGTGGATGAATGTTTTCAGTTCCTTGACCACGAAGGCGGAAAGCTCAATCGGCGTCTTGGACTGGCCGAGCGCTTTGATTTTGAAGCTCTCGGTCGTGCCCATCTTCCGCTTGAACCGGCTCACGACGCTCTTTGGATCCTTCTCCGCGTACACGCGCGCTTGCTCACCCACAAGAATCCGGTCGTTACGGAAGCCCACCACCGACGGAAGCGTCTCCTTGAACCCGTTTGGGTTCTTGAAAACCTCCACGGTGCCTTTGTTGAACTTGGCCACCAGGGAATTGGTGGTGCCTAGGTCGATGCCGAAGTTAATCATGTTGCTCATGGAGTGGTTTCGTTTCGCGATTCGACGACGACGATGCCTTGCTGGATGATTTTCGAGAATTCGCCCGCTCCTTCACGCAGCGTCGCGCGGATGATGGGCTTGATGACCTCTACCACGATGAGATTCTCAGTCCCCCCCCCGGAAATCGTCGCCTCCAAGTCCGTCCGGGTTTCCTTGAACGGTTGGCCCATCGGGTCTTCATAAGCCAAGCCAAACTCCTGAAAGGCGTCCTTCATCTTGCCCACGTTCCGCTGAAGATTGGCAGGGTCTTCGGTTTTCTTCAGCTTTTGTTCCATCTCGTAAAGTTGATTCAACGCAACGAGGATGCTCCTGGGGACGTGGAATTTGATTTCCATAACTTCGGTTCAGTTCGATTTATCACGCATTGCGCCGCATATGATGGGCAGAATGACCGCGTTATCGGTGTCTTTAGCTGGCATTGATGCCCGTGCCTTTCGATTGGTTCGGCTCATGACGGAGATCTGGCCGCTCTGCATCTGTGTTTCCACGTCTCGCCAAGGCAAGTGATGTTCCTTGTGAAAAATGAGGCCGGTGCGAAAGGCGATACCATCTTGAAACAGGGTGCAAGGGCCGATGACGACTGATTGACCCACTTGGAGTCGCCCAAGAATCTTTGCCATGAGGGGCGTCAGAAGATGGTGAATCACGGCGTCAATCATCTTATGAAAATATGCTTCCTGCTCCCCGCTGGCCAACTCTGCAATCGGGACAACCTCGCCGGACTTTCGAAAGAGACCCTTCGCTGCCGCTAACATCCCGCGCTTGCCCCATTCGACCGAGAGAGCAGTCCGTGCACTACGAACAACCAGTGAGAAAGAGTGCTCGGTTTCGACACCGTTGACCGTCTGCACGAAAATCCCCCATCGAATCGACTCGATATCGGAGGCGCTCATCGAAACTCCACCGTAAGTGATCGACGCCTTTCCAATTTGGACCGCCACATTTTGGCGAACCCAAGCCGAGAACGAATGCTTCTGATCCTCCGCAAGCTGCTTCCTCTCCTCCACAATCATCCGCTCGATGGTCTTGAAGTCTTCCTCAAGCCGCTTGGTGAGTTCGACACTCCGGGTCGTAAATCGCTTGCACAGATTGAGCACCCCTTTCGACAAGTCAGAGTCGCCGTGTTCGTTGAAACACGAAATGGCCAACGTGCGTATCTCCTCGACAAACGCTCGTTGGGCGGATGCGAACGGAGTCGGAAGCAGATTGAACAATTCCGGCAGTGAGTGCTCCCGGAGAAAACCTTCCAACTCGTGGAGACTGACTTTTCGTTTGGCTCCGTCGTTTGCTTTTGAACGCATTGCCTCGATCAAGTCTGCAACTCGCTTGTAGGCTCCTTCAAAGCAAATGTCCTCATCCTCGGGCTCGACCCAGCGACGGCCATCGAACAGCACCTCAACGACGGGCAACAAGCGGCGCTCGATTGCCCGCGTCAGCGCCACGTTGTATTGACGCGCGAACGGCTTGCTTAGGAAGGCGCGGAACTCAGGTTCCTCGTCGAGCAATTCAAGAGACTCGCGCGGGAAGTAATCATCGGCGTAGAGGAAATGCCCGATGTCGCCGCGCGTGAGAAACCAAAGCAGCCGCTTATTGCGAAAGACGGCCCAGTGATAAGCCCGTTTGGCGTCGTCATGCAGTTCGTCTTCCATCGCGAGGGCTCGAGACTTGTCGAGGGGGTAATCGTCGAGCCAACTCACCTTGCCATCGTTCAGGTCAATCTCTTGAAGCAGGCGCTTCTTGGAGCGCTGGATTACCTTCACGTCGAGTTCTTCTACCGCTTCGATGTCCTGAATCTGAAGGACCTCGAATGGGCTGATGTAAAACTGAAACAATTCGTCCGGTTGAACCAAACCGGCTGCCGCAGTGCGTGCCCGCTCCGCCAGCGGTGCAAGTTTGCCTTTGGTTGCGTCCAAACGCTCCTTCGCTCGTTCGTAGCCAGGATTGATCGCCAAAGCTCGACGATAAGCGTCCGCGGCGTCCGCATCTTGAGAAACTTCCGGGTCGTTGAACACCAGCCCCATGTTGAACAACGGAGCGACACTCGGTTCTGCCGCAGCCGCCAGCCGGTAGAACTCCAGCGCCTTCGCAAACTTCTTATGGTTGTGGTAGGCGATGCCGAGCGAATTCAGGTCGTTTGAACTTGCTGCGCCAAGAGCGCGAATCTTTTCCCACGCCTCAATCTCCCGTTCGTGGTTCTTCCGCTTCTTGTGTAGAGCGGCGTAGTAGCGCCAGACCCATTCGTCTTCCGACCCCAGAACGGCACGAGCATTGGTTAGCGCCCTTTCGGCGTCCTCAAACATGTTTGCCTCTGCAAGTTCATACCCCAATTGGCGCCACAGCCACCCAGATCTCGGGTGGCGGCGCACCGCCTCCTTCGCCCATTCAGCGGCTTCTGCATGACCCTCAGTCTTCGCGGAATTCAGGACGAGTTCCTGCCAAAGATTCTCGTTATTTGGGTAATCAAGGACGGCAGCTTTCAGTAGGGGTAATGCCTCAGCATGATTGCGAGCTTTCGCTAGCATCAGGGCGCGGTCTTTGCGTTCATTGGGGTCCATGGGTGAACTCCTCTGGGTGATTAGGGAATTGTCTGCTCCATGTCGAGGAGGACGTTTTTGGAAGCAGCAAACCCGAATCTGGAATTGTTCTCAATGGAAGCCAGTTGCTGCGGATTCAGGGCGAACTGAAGTGCGAGTGGGATGAGCTGATGGAGTAGATCGAACGAGGGTGAGTTGCGTCGTCCTCACCGCCTCGTCGAGGTATATGGATCGCTCGCAGCAGCCCTGAGCCTGTATCCATTGGCGTCGAACAGGACCTGATGCTCGGCGACAAGCCGCATGTCGTCGGCGAAGTTGTTCAGGCGGCGCTCCACCAGGGCCTTGATCACCGGGTTCGCCTCCCACTGCTCACCCAACTGCTTTCGCATCAGTGTCTGGTAGTCGGAGTATCCGTTGACCCGATCCATGACGAAGGCGTTCCAGATCGTCACGGCGATCAGGAAGCCCTGCCGGATGGTCTCCTGCGACGTCGTGGAATCCACCTGCGCCAACAACGGTTGGGCAAAGTCGATGATCGTCTCAGAGATCTTCCGGGTGGGAAAACTGGGCGATGACATGGGCTGGTGAAATATCGGAATCCTCGTCCGAGTTCACGCCTTCGCTCGACGCGCCGCCGCGAGGACCTTGCCGAGCTGGGGAACGGTGACCTTGGGCCACGGAAGCTTGGCGAGGCACCGGTTTACCTTGTCGACCTCGAAGGCCTCCGGGTCGTAAGGGCGCCCGAGCCATTGCTTCATGGCGCGGTGTTCGGGGTGCTTCTTGTTCCCGAGGGCTTCGAGCAAGTCCTCGTAGCCGGGAATGCCGCCACAATCCTCCGGCGGACAGGCATGGCTTCCTTCCAAACAGAGCGCACGGTTTTCGACCGCAGCCTGTCCCCCGGAAAGCGGGCTGAAGGTCAGGAGGTGGCTCCACGAGTCGCCAAAGTCGTATTCGTAGACCAGAGCCGGAATCTGCCCTTTGGCGACCTGCCCGACTGTGACGGAGTTTTCGTCCGTCACCGGGGGATCATCCTCGAACTCGTTCAGGTTGAACTTGGGGTCGGAGAAGATGCGGTCGCCGAGGCGGAATTGGTGCAGGTGACTGTTCGTCCAGCCCATCGCAACTTGGATGACAGCGTGAACCCAGCCGAGGTTGGCGGACTTGGGAATGATCACGCTGCGCCAGATCGTGGGGTGAACTCCTTCCAGCTCGATGCGCAGGACGCAGAAATCGTGGCTCGTAGTGGATCGTCCGGCGGTGCCTGACAGGTTGACGTCGATCATCCGGGCAAGGGTAAACCGGGCAGCGCTGCGAAGCCATTCACCGTCGTTCACCAGTGCGGTGAGGTGGGAGGCATGACGGTCAGGAAATCGAATCTACCGACACATATTCAACGCAGCCCCATGGGTGGGGTGGGTCTGCGTGACCATTTCTGGAACGTGCCGTAAGGGCGGCAGATCGGCCACCTATTGGGCGAGGCTGCGCGGGAAGATCTGGCGTTCGTTCGGATGTCAGCCGACCACGGGGCCAGCCAAGTTTGCTCCGGTTGCCCCGGGCAGCAGCCAGCTACTGTCGCCTTGAAAAAAGGCGGAAAACGAGGCTACCTATGACACCATGTCAAAGCCCCTCCACGTTCTCCTTCTTCTCGGGTTCCTCCTCTTTAGCGGCACGACCATGGCGGCTGGCTCGGCCTTCACCTACCAAGGACGGCTTCAAGATGGTGGCGGCCCCGCCCGAGGTTCGTTTGATCTCCGGGCCGGATTGTTCGGCTCCAGTTCCGGAGGGAGCGCCATGGGGCCCATCAACACGAATCTGGCGGTGCAGGTGGTCGACGGATTCTTCACGACCCAGTTTGATTTCGGTTCCTCCGCCTTCACTGGTGAGGCCCGTTTTCTCGAACTGGAGATTAGGCCCACCGGTGGGGGCGCATTTTCTCTCCTGACGCCGCGTCAGGCATTGACCCCCGCGCCCTATGCCCTATTCGCCATGACTCCCGCAGGGCCCAAGGGCGACCAAGGTGAAGCTGGACCGCAAGGTCTGGCCGGTCCGGCCGGGACGGTAGGTCCCAAAGGGGACAAGGGAGACGTTGGGGCGCAGGGCCCCGTCGGTCCAACCGGCTCACAGGGCCCGAAGGGCGATCAAGGAATCGCCGGTGACATCGGTCCCGTCGGTCCCAAGGGAGACCCGGGAAATCCGGGTCCCCAGGGTCCAGTGGGGATCGACTGGAAGGGGGCATGGAAGCCGCGCGTAAACTACCTGCGCACCGAGGCCGTGGTGTTTGAGGGCGCCTCGTGGATTGCGGTGGAGCCCAACTTGGATTCCAAGCCGGCTTTGGGCAGCCTCGATTGGAGTCTGCTCGCCGACCGCGGGGAACCGGGAGCCCAGGGACCGAAAGGCGACCAAGGCATCCAAGGTGTTGTTGGTCCGCGGGGGGACATGGGCGATAAAGGCGACAAGGGAGAACAGGGGGATCCGGGCCCTCAAGGTCCGCCGGGTTCGGCTGACGCGTGGAACCGGTTGGGCAATGCCGGCACCAGTCCGGCGGTCAATTTTCTTGGCACCACCGATGCCGCGGCCTTTCAGATTCGGGCCAACAACCAGCCCGTCATCCGCTATGAGGCGGTGCCCGCCGGCTTCCGAATCGTGGCGGGAACGCTCAACGCCATTGATGCCACCTCGACCAACAGCACCATCCTGGGAGGACGGAGCCACAGCATCGGCGTTAACGCCCACGAATCCACGATCGCGGGTGGACAGGCCAACCTCATCCGGAACGTTCAGCGCGGGGCTTTCGTCGGCGGCGGTGCCCGCAATGAGATCCGGGAGGACAACGAATACGCAATGATTGCCGGTGGGCGGGATAATCGGATCGGCACCAATTCCGTGATCTCGCTCGTGGTCGGCGGCGGCGAGAACGTTATCGGCAACAATGTGGACGGAGCGCTTATGGTCGGAGGTTTCCGCAATGACATCCTCGGATCCACCGATCCCGCATCCCGGCAGATTGCGCCCGTCCTGATCGGTGGCTCGGACAATGAAATCGGCCGCGGCCGGGGCAGCAGTTGGGCGGTGATCCTGGGCGGGGATAACAACCGCATCGGCACCAACGCCCCGAACGCGGTGATCGCCGGTGGCACCAACAACCTCGTGGCCGACAATGCCGGATTTTCGTTCGCGGCGGGGCGCCGCGCCCAGGCCAATCATCCCGGCTCCTTTGTCTGGGCCGACAGCCGGAACGCCAGCTTCGCCTCCGCCGGTGACAACACCTTCAACGTCCGAGCCGAAGGTGGCGCGCACTTCGGATCGGATACGTCCCTGTTTTTCGGCACCACCACCCGCCAGATGCTCAATCTCTGGGGCGAAAGCCACGCCATTGGCGTGCAGGCTGGCACCACCTATTTCCGCACGAGTGATGCCGGCGGCTTCTCTTGGCACCGCGGCGGCACTCACTCCGACACCGCCAACTCTCCCGGTGCCGGCGGCGTGGAGGTGATGCGCCTCAACAGCGGCGGACTCCGCGTCAACGGCACCTTCGTCAGCGCCTCCGACCGCAATAAGAAGGAGAATTTCACCGAGGTGAATCCCCGGGAAGTTTTGGACAAGGTCGTCGACTTGCCGGTGACCCGCTGGAACTACAAGGCGGATTCCCAGAGCCGCCACCTCGGTCCCATGGCACAGGACTTCCGGGCCGCATTCGGCCTCGGGGAGGACGACAAGCACATCGCCACCGTGGACGCTGACGGCGTGGCCCTGGCGGCGATCAAAGGCTTGAACCAGAAGCTCGAAGAAACCGTTCGCGCCCAGGAAAGCCGGATCGAGCGTCTGGAAACCGACCTGGCCGAACTGCGGCAGCTTTTCCGCGAAAAGTCCCGCGGATCTGACACCGCTTCCCTCAAGGCCAATAGCCCTGCCCAACCATGAACCGATCCCCCTTGCCCATGACCCACTTCACGCGGCGGTGTCAATTGATCGCGTGGGCGTGTGCCGGAGCGGTCTTGCTGCCGGTGGACGCTGACCCGCTGACGGGTGGCAACTTCACCTTGACCGGAGCGGTATCCGGTGGCGGTGGCCGCCTCAGCGGTGCCGCTTACGCGGTCGAGGGGGCGGTTGCCCAGGTGTCAACGGATTCGGCCAGCGGCGGCGCCTACCAACTTACGGGTGGGTTATTCGGCGTCGTGGTCGTGCCCGGAGATGTGGCGGTGACGATCGAGCGGATGCCCGACGGTCAAGCCCGCCTCTCCTGGCCCGCGGACGCTGCCGGCTTCGTGCTCCAGTTTACATCGCAGTTGGGAGTCGAACCGGACTGGCAGCCAGTCGTTCCCGCGCCAACGGGAAACTTCTTCCTGACCCCCACCGATCAGCCGATCCGGTTGTTTCGGTTGCACCGGCAATGATCTGGACGGCGTTTGCCGTTCGCGCAACCAGTGGCCAGCACCCGGCGGCAAAGCCAGTCCAGCCTTGGCGGATCGGCAAAGCCTATGGGATTTCGAAACTCTCCAGTGCGCGGGCCAAAGGCCGGATTGCTCACCAGTTAATCCAGCATCGAAGGCAGCAGAAACTCGAAGTAGGCGGGCCGTAGTGCGCCCACCCCCTCCTTCAGCACGGCCTTGAAGCAGAAGTGCCGGTTGAAGTTCGGATCCTTCTGCAGTTCCTCAACCTTAACCTTCATCGGCTAGGCTGCATCGACCAGACTGGCTGCCAGCTAGCCAGCTTCAAGGCTGCGGAAGAGTTCATCCAGTGGAGGTGTTTTGAATCGCACTCAGGGGTTGGCACCCACGTTTCAGCGCCTCGCTAGGCCATTTGACCGTCCTTCAGGAAGGCTTGCTCTGCCCAAACTCCAACCGCGACACCAACCACGTAGGCAAGCAGGTCTGGGAGGTTGAACACATTGCCGAGAACCAGATGACCCAGGCGGGTTGAACGGATCCCGTCGATCCAAGGAGCGTGATACAGTTGGAGGAATTCAACGGACCACGAAAAGCCCACGGCGACCAAAGCGAGCCGAATTGTCGAACCACGGGGAAAGGCGAATCCAAAGCAGAGAAACACCACCAACGCCCAAAGTGAGTCACCACCGTATTTCGCGACGAACTGTGGCAGCGGCAACAGCTTCGACCGCCAGAGCAGGCCGATACCGATGACCAGCGTGACTGCCAAGGCGTAGGCTGGACGGCTCCGCTGTGCTGTGATGGCTTGGCCGGGCATTGATTTCGGGGTTAATTGGGTCCGTGGATTACATCAAGGGCACAGCGGCTGGATGCCAAAGGGCATAGGGCCTGGTGGTGCCGGAGTTATCGTCGGGCATCGCAATCGCGGTGCCCAGTGCTTTGAGCAGCCAAGTGCTGACTTCTGCCACCGTGCCGCCACACAGGGTGATCGGGAGGTCAGCTTCAGCCACGGCCATGAGGCATCTATTTCAACCGCAGGAATGATCGGGTTCCTCCTGCCGACGGTTGGTAAATGAATGCGCCCTTGCCACTGGAACCGATGCTGATGTTCTGCAGTCCGCTCCATGTCAGGAGATCCACCGAACCTTCGATCAGGTAGTTTCCTTGGGGTGCCTCGACCTCCAGCACCATCGTTCCGTTATCTTGTGGACGAAGTGCGAGCTTCTTCACCGGCAGCGTCGCCACCATCCGGATTGGCTGGGAGTCAGACGACATTCCGAAGGCATCCACCGCCCGGGCGACGAAGTTGAAGGAGCCGGCACCGATGGCAGGGATGGTCACCGAGAACGGAGCAACCGTGTCCACCGCAACCCGAGTTCCTCCGCTCCAGAACTCGACTTTGGCGAGCAGCCCTTCCGGGTCGAAGCCGAATGCATTCAGGGTAACCGTTGTTCCGACGGTGACAGCCGAGACGGCTGGCTGCGTTACCAGCGACACCGTGGGCCTTTCATTGACACTGAGGTAGGTTCCTCGCCGGTAAACAACACCCAGAACAGCGTCATGGAGCCACATTTCAGCTGTGCCAACCTTCGAAACCTTGTCTTCAGCCAAGCCCTGCCGATAGAGGGACTTCTTTGTCAGTGAAGCCGTGGGATCGGAGTTGGCGAAGACAAGGGCACGATCGTCACCCGTAAACTCCGGATAGCCGTATCCGTTGTTGACCACTCCGACCTCACCCACTGCCCCAGCAAACCGGTCGTAGGTGAGGACAGATGTCGTGCCGGTCGCAATATGCTGGCCCTCGAACGCAATGAAACGATCCGAAGTGTGTCCAAATACTGGATTGCCGATGTTGTAGTTCTCGAAGGGCGGAATGACGACGTAAAACAGCTCCGCCTGCAGATCCAGAAGATAGACGCTCCAACGCTCAACCTTGGGTCCATTTCCGAACCGGACTTCGGACAGTGCGTCATACAGCAGATAGCGGCCGTCCGGAGAAAAACTCAACTGGTCGGCATACAGGATCGCATCAACCGCGACGCCATCAATAGCCGGGGATTTTAGCTGATACTCCCTGGAATTCTCTCCGTCGGTGACAAAGAGACGGTCCCGAGGCGTGCCGCTAACCGGATCCTTGAAGACGGCAGCAGCAAATTTGCCGGCGGCCGAAATCGCCGCAGAATGGATGAAACCGTCGAGTCCGTAGCACTTGAGCGCAGTGGCCGGTGCCTCCGTAGTCGAAGAGCATAAGTCTCCGTCTTCGTCCACAAAGACGAAGGCGCTGCCGTCGCCGGCGGTCGAAATGCGCGATTTCTTCACCCCGTGCACCAGTCCTGTGCCTTCTACCGGGTCATCCCCTTTGGCAGCCTCTCGGCGAGCCAGAGAGTATCGAGTCTTCGCAGCGTTATGGTAAACGGCCAATGCCGAGTCTGGCGCATCGACGGGTTGGAGCTGACCCGGCATCGGACTTGGCGGCAGGTCCAGGACTTCCACCGCATCAAAGGCATCCGCGACGGCGGCCACCTTTGAAGGGTCATTCGGAAACAGCTCTTCGGCCGAAGCGATGCAGCCCAACCGGCAGTCGATAAACTGCGACTGGGGCTGAAGGTGAACGGTCAGGCAGCGATAGAACACCGCCGCCGCATCCTGGAGACCCAAGTGATTCGGCAATCCTTCGGCAAGCTGGTAAAAGGCATGGTTGATGATGCTGGAATTGATGTGGACGCCGCCGTGGTCCTGATCGTCGTTCAGCCAGTAAAATTCGCTCCACTTGGACGGGTTCGGGCCTAAGCCGGTCGATACGGTGCGTGGATTTTTGAAATCCCTGAACTGGGACGACAAAGCCGAACCCATCCGCCAATCATGCGACCCGTAGGCGAAGTTCTCCACCAACTCGCCAAAGATGTCGGAGAAGGATTCATTCAGTGCGCCTGACTGGCGCCGGTATTCGAGGTTGGCGCTGTTGGCCGTGACTCCATGCCCCAATTCATGGGCAACCACGTCCAGTGAGGCCACGAAGGGCTGAACGTCACCAAACACCATCACCCTCTGCTCATTCATGTAGAATGCGTTGTCCAAGCCACCACTTCGGACAATGGCAAACAGATTGCCGCCGTCCCCGCCAAGGCCATTTCGTTGGTGAGCGGTCAGGAAATAGTCGTAAGTCACCCCGAGATTGACCAAGGCAGACACAGCATCCCGTGAACTCCAAACGTTCGGATTGGAGGAGAACACCGCCTCCGGTGGCGCCGTGCCGAACTCCCGGTTGATAAGGTCTCCAATCGCGATGACGCCTTGTGGATTCGTTACTGGATCGGAGCCTGGTCGGAAACTCGGCTTGGTGGTGTCCATCAGGTAGTAGCCGCCGTTGGCCGACCAGACTGGGAACGTGCGTTGTTGACCGAACATGTCTGTGCCGCTCCCTTGCGCCTGTGCCTCCCTCGCGTCCGTTTGCAAACGCAGAATCGACGACGACTGAGCATCCACCACTGCGGTCCATGATTGGAACCAGTTCAGTTGAACCCGGAACTTCCAGGCGAGGATTGGCGGTTCGTCCAGAGGCGCATAAACGACCAGTCCAGGAGTGGATGCACTTCCGGTGAATCCTCCTGGGATGCGCGCCTTCGCAAGGTCAACCGCGGCGTTGGCAGATATGGCCGGAGTGAGGTCAATTCCGGCAGGTGTCCGAATGATCGTCGCATCCAGCATGTGGAAGTCGCCATCCGGTGCCATGTGAACCGACAAGCCAGTGGGCCACACGGGCAGGCCGGCAAACCGCTGCTGAAACCGGAAATGCGCATACCCAAGCCCGTCCGCCTCCGTGGCAACCAGTTCAAGTTCGGAATCTGGATCTTTCAACCCAAGCTCGTCCGCCTGCTGGGCCAGAAACGAGCGGACCTGTCGTTCTGGGCTGGCCACCGAGGAGGGGGCAATCCTGGTTCCCAATGCCTGGGGGCCAAACGAGGCACGCCTGATCTGACGGACGGTTCCATTGGGGGCCGGAGTAACAACCCATTGTGCTGCTGCGCTCACGGTTTGAGGTGAATTCAGTGAACTGCGGTGGACCTGAGCATTGGTGACCTGGTTTGTTCCCACCGACTGCCGCATCTGCTCAAGTAGCCCGGCCAAGGCCACCTCGAGGCCAGGCACGGATAACGTCGCATTCGTTCCTCCTGCAGGTGTTCGATTCAGCGCGAGATGGCCTGCGGTTCGGGCAGAATATCGCCGCAGCAACTCAGGCAAGGTATCGGCTGATGACGGCTCAATGGACGAGACCAGCAGGACTCCAACGCTAAGACTGCGGCTGAATGTGCGAACGGATGCCAGAATCGGTTTTCGTGCAAAATGAGCGTTCATGGCATGTGGAAGCTGAATCGGCTGTAGAGGAGCATTTCCGTTCGAGCCGAAACCAATCAATCCGGAATCGTGGTTTCAATTGCTGTTGGCTCTCCCAAAATTGCACGCGGCCCAAGCCACCGCCTTCCGCAAGTGACAAGATCGGTCAACCTGAAGCAGTCCCACGGTCCAGAGAACGACATTTGCGACCCAGTGCACATCCCCTGTCCCAGCCAACGGAATCTGAACCGAAAAACGACGAGCATTCCCGGTCCGCGTCGAAACTCAAACCGAGCAACCCATCCGGAGCTAAAAGAAAGGTCCGCCTACCTCCACTCCCGCATCTTCGGGTTTGAAAACACGGTCGGAACCAGCAAACACCACATCAACACGTTACCGCCCCTTGTTCATTCTGCGGCGGATGAGAGCAAATCCTCCTCCGGAGGCAATTGCGGTCAGCAGCCAAACCAACCACCACACTGGCTCGCTGTGTGTCGATTTGAATGGCCAAAAGCCACTCTCGACGGTCCGGGAACACACCGAAGGCAAGATTCTCAAGCACAACACCGCTGTGGCGACGGCAACCATCCCGGGGACGATCCACAGGCGTCTCAGGTGCAGGAAGGTGGGGGAGGATGTTCCTGACGATCCGCTACTTTCGCCGGAATCGGAAGAGGACTGGCGGTGTGGCTCGTTCGAGCTGCTGGCCTTTCCGCTGCCGGCTTCAGTTGAAGTGCTGGAATGCTTGGGCGTTGGGACCGTTCCGGTTACTTCACGCCGGAACTGCTTTTCAACGGAGAGTGGTCGGGAACTCACAGGCTCCCTTGAATTCGGCGGAGGATATTGTGGGCGGCCCGGAACTACTTTCGACGTGTCCGATGTGGCCCTTCCTTCGCCAGATGCATGGGCCTGACGTGGAACATTGGCCGGCCGGATCTGGGACAGCCTCAATACCAATTGCTCGCACATGCCGAAGAACCGCTCTTCATCGCCGGCAAAGCGATAGTCGTGGTCATGGACGAGCTGGTTACGAACGGAGGCGACTCGACGAAGGTCTCTCATCAGAGACGTGGATCGCAGCGGCACACTCCGCGCCTTCTCCATCATCCCCTTGCCGGAACCGCCCAGTTCGATCAACTGCTTTTCGATTCGCGTCGTGTAAGCCAACAGTTTCTCGGTGAATGACATGGACAAACTGCTACCTCATCCCGGGATACGTAGCGTTCCGAATTGAACGGCAAAGTGCCCGCCGTGCCAACCGTGGCGATTGACCACTTGCCGTGCCGAAGTCGGGTGGCCATCGCGCTCCAGGGCGGACTTCAAATCCGAATCTACCGACACAATTTCAAAGTACCCCCAGGGGTGGGGTGGGTCTGCGTGACCATTTCTGGAAGGTGCCGTAAGGGCGGCAAAAGCGGTCGCCTAGGAACGGCCAACGGGAGGGGAAGCAGACAGGAGTTCGGACTGGGAAGGTCCAAAAAAGGGGGACACCCCTTCCCCATCGTTTTTCACAATTCGCGGCCTTGGATCTTTGCAACTGTCACGAAATGAATCAGTTGCAGAAAGTGCCCGTGTTCGCCGCGGATACGAAACGAACTGCACCTTGTCGCCTGAAAAGTGGGGCCAAGGTAGCTTTGGCCGATTCACCTTCAGGGGTTGAAGGACGCACCGCACCGACAGTTGCGATGCGCCCAAGCATTTCTCTACCAACACCTTCATTCTCTCAAAATCGGCGTCTCAAAGCAAGTCTCTACCGCCCCTTACACGGCTTGGTGACCATTCCGGGATGTCATTCATCCGATTCCTTCCGGTCGATGATGACCGCTTGGCCGACCCGACAACGCGGTGTCCCCGACTAGGCGGGTTTTCAGGGTGAGGGGGTGGGGCAAGTTTCCATGTTTCTCGTATGGACCATGCTCCACTCCCCTCTCCTTTACTTACTTCACATTGAGGAATGACGAAACTTGGGTCACCCCCTCACCCGAGAGGTAGCAGAGCTGGCGTTCGAGGCGGCTGCCGGGATGGATTTGCCTCGTTTGGATCGTCAAAGTCAGAAACTTGGGTCACCTCCCCACCCGTTCCGTCCGTCGGCGGAGCAATGGTCCAACGGGTGTAGCCGTTGATCGTCCGTTTGGTGACCCGAGAACCGGGTTTGGCCTCCAGCCGGCCCAAGTAGGTGCCACACGCCGAGTTGAACTGCAGCAGCTGCTGAACCTGTCGCCGGAAGGATTCATCTCCCATCAGGTTACGCTCCAATTCCTCAGCGGTCCCTTGCCAGGCCATCGGCAGCGGTGCCAGTCCCTTCCGGCGGAAGTGAATGTCATCCACCAGGGCAAGCAATCGGTGCTCCGGTGCCGTGCGGTTCAAGGCTTCCAGCAGTTCAGGGTGGTGATAGTGCCGGACCCCAAACCTTGGTGAGCGAAGGTTTGCCGGGATCTCCCATGAGGAGAGGAAGTGAATGAACGCCGGCAACTCTGCCATGAGGGCGTTCCAAAACCGTTCCTTCTCCTCGGGTGTCTCCGTCGGCATCGGCATCTGGGTGTGGTTTACCTTCAGCAGCATGACCTTGTCGGCCACGTCACCATCCAGCGGAGGCAGCACCTGAAGTCGTTCCGGTTCCTCGTTGAGGCTGACCGTCATTCTCCAGATCGGCGTCAGGACCAAAGCCTCACGATGTTTGCCATGCCACTGGTGATCGAGGTTGGCAGCCACGTCCTTCAACCCGGCGCCGAAGTGCCGGCGTGCCCGGATGTCGATGGACTCTGCTTCGTCCTCCACCATCAGGTGCTCGGCGGCGAACAGGTCAGCGTTGAACTGAGTTCGATCCGTCAGGTAGCGGTATGGCTTTGCGGCGCGGCCGCCCAGCAATACGGTTACCAGCCGTTGGAACAGGGATTTCCCGGAGTTGACCGGCCCGGCCAGCGCCAGCACCTGAGCCGGTGACCAGCGACCTTCAGCAACGGCCTGATGGGAGAGTTTGAGCCAGCCGTAAACGTAAGGCAGTTGTTCGCCAAACATCCCTTCAAGCACGGTGCGAAGTGTCGGCCAGTCTCCCGGCTGAGGTTGAATGACCGCCGGAGAGTCCGTCACCAGGACCAGTCGGCCCCGGATTTCGTGCGGACCAGCACGGTAACCGGCGAGGGGGCCGACGTAATCGACGTTCTGCTCGCTCTGGATGCGAAGGAGGCATTCGTCATCGGCACCGATGCCATTCCCGTTCTGCCCGGTGTGTCCGGATTGCCGGATGAACTTCATCGCCGAGGTCTCGTTGACGGCCATCCACCGGCCGCGTGCCTCGGTCCGGTAGTAGTTCTTGGTCGTGCCGCTGTAGTAGAGGGGCGGCAACGGCAGGGCGTGGGCGATGGCGCTCATCGGGCACCCTCCTTGCCGTCGAGAAAAAGCAGGGTCTGCCAGGCATTTTTCTCTGTCCTGAATGCACCGGCCAACCTCACCGGCTGGGAAGGCGTGAACAGCTTGGGATCGCAGTCCCATTCAGGAAGAATGAGCCGCAGATCGGCCATTTCCGCCTCGCCGGGGTAATCGAACCAGCCATGCAGGCTCTTGCCGCCGGTGTCCACGATGGCCCGGAGGCGCAGTCTCGCCTGCTCCTTCAGCCACCGGAAGATCGCGCCGACCTCATCCTTCTTCAAGATGTCGGACTCCACGACCAGAAAGCGTCTTGCGAGGACGTTGTCGTTGCTGCGGGCAAAGGAACCCTCCTTGAAGACGGCCGGGCAGGTGAAGCTGCCAGGGGCGCTTTCAAAGCTCGTCCATTCCTCACGGCGACGAAAGCTTGCGGTGTGTTCGGGTTTGCCTGAGTCGAAGATGTCGCCGATCCAGACGACGTCCTCGGGCGCAAAAAGGCCCAAGTGCATGCGCCATTGTTCTGCGGGCATGGCTGGAATGACGTCAGGGGATGCCTTGGTGATCTGGGACACTGGCCAGCGGAAATCCCGAAGCACTGCATCACGACTGTTTCTGGCCCGTCGTCGAATGCTTTCCTTGCGATTCAACTCTATCAGTCGAGCCTTCTCCTCAGGGCTTCTGCGACGTGGGTTGCTTCCGTTGAGCCTCGCGGGGGCGGAAAGGGCGACGCGCAGTTCGGCGTTCTTCGACTTCACCGCCTCTTCGCAGCTGGAATGGAAGCAGGTGATCGTGGGGATACGGTCCAGGTAAACCTTGCAGTCCTTACGACCGTTTCTGTGGCTGTGGTCGGATTCTCCCGGGCAGCGGACGAAGCCTTCGGTGTCGGAGATCCACTCCACACCGCCCAGCACGCGTTCCACCGCTTCGGTCATCGCGGCGGGCGTAGTGTTTTTCTCATCAGTCTGAATCATGTTTTCGTTGGCAGATGCGCGGCACTTTCGATTCCGACGCCGCGCGTATCGGTTTTGCCCCTCTCGGGGTTTTACTAGTTCATGGGATGCACTGTCGGTGCAGGGATGCGCCTTACCGTGCTGGCACGACCAAGAGAGCACACAGGAAGCGCTCGCCGTCGGCGGTCACGTGCAGGAGGTCGTACTGGTCGATGCCGATCATCGCACTCCGCAGCCGTGCGTATTCCTGGTCGAGCCGGTTGCCGATGTAGCGGTCCCTCGTTTCGCCGGCCTTCCAGAACGAGGCACTGGTGATCTGGGCCGGGTCGATGCCCAAGCTGGGCAGCATCTTGGGCACGTAGTTGAGCACCTCGGGCGGCAGGTGCCGGGCTTCATTCATGAGGCGGTCCTTGCGCCGGGTCTTGGCGGCGGCGATGAGGAAGCGTTCGCGCTCGTAGTCCGGGAGTTGCAGGCCATCGGCCAGCTTTTCGGCGACCTCGGGTCCAACGGCACGTTCGCCGTGCTCGAAGGCGGAGATCAGGGTGGCGGCGACCCTGGTGGCGGCCTGAAGATACGCCTGGGTGTATTTGCGTTCGGTGCGCAGGCGCTTCAGGTATTTGCCGAAGCTCGTGCGGTAAGAGTCGAGGGGGTAGTCGTTGTCGGACATGGAAATTGCGTTGCTGAGTTTACCAGGCGGATTATCCGGGCCTGGCAGCCGGAGGGAGTGACGGAAGAAGGGGCCAAACGGGCCGCTTCAAGGAAGACGAAGGGAAGGACAGGAGACGAAGACAACGACAGGACAGCGGGCAGGCACTACAGGAGCAGAAAAGACAGATTCAGTATTTCAACAACTTATCACACTCACCTAAGCAGTACAAGACTATTGTGTAAACATGCGGTGGATTTTCGCCGGCGTGAGGTAAGCCGGAGTATTTTTACGGGGGTATTTCCGGCCACAGGTTCAAAGCAGCCCCTCGCCTGCCGACAAAGCACCCCTCCGGCCGGCGATCCCCTAACTAATACTATACTACAGCCATGTTCCCACCCCTCCTTGGTCATGGAAGATGAAGGGACTCCCATTGAATCAATGGAGGATACTTGGGCGGGGGAATCGAGGTATTTATCGGGCGAGGGCCATGACGCCTGCGGCTGGATGGCGGTCGAAGGAGGGATACGGGGTAATCTGCCACCCCCTGAGCATGCCCTTCCTTCGCCGAGCCCTTTTACCGTCCTTTGTTCGTGGATAGCTGAAGGGTGATCGAAGGCCCTTTGGTTTCCTTGGTGAGTATCCTTGGCCGCCTATTTCCTGAGCCTGTGGATACCCCTGGGTGGGGTGAAGGGGGTGGGAAGCTCGGTACAGGCTCAGGAGTATTTTCAGCACGGAGTATTTTTGAGCCGTGCCCGAGTATTCTTGGCTGATTGACGACGAGCATTCCGGCTGCCTGCACTCAACCGGTGCATGCACTGCCTCCCAAAATACTCGGCAGATCCTTGATCGAGTATTTTCCGAGGTCTTTCCCGAGTATTTTCGGCCCCGGGTATCCTGCACCCGCATTCCTGCATCGATCAAACCCACCCAGGATATGCGCCAGCCTGCAGAGAAGAGCGACAATGGCTTGTTTGAGCACGGCAGCCGGCAAATTCCTTTAGGGAGCTAAAGAAGAAGGACGGCACAAACTCAACCAGCACCCCAACAAGGGGGCACCTTTCAATGAGTCAGGATACTCGGCTTCGGCATTTCCACGACCGGAGGCAGGCAAGAGGCAAGACAGCAGCGTTTATCGGGTATCCACGTCCATACGCTCGCGCAGCGCCCGGCATCCACGTCGATAAACTGAAGCCCCTACTCCTGCCCTTGGCCAAGCCTGCCAGAATACGGGTCATCTTGCTGGCAGAGTATCCATCGGCGCTGGCTGGAGTGGACTGCATGGATTCCTTGGCATGGCCCGATATGGCCGTGGATACGCACGCGGAGCGTTGGGTATCGGCGGGGATAGTGAGGAGAAGATGAGCAGCGTCTTGAAACTCTGGGTGCAACAGGAACCTGATTGGAACAGGATTGGGGAAAAGATACGGCGGACAGGAGGGGACTGCCCCTGCCGTCCGCCTACCGGTGCTGCGTAATGCTAGGCTCGGAGAGTGATGCGGTCACGAAGAGTGGCCGAAAGAGGGCGAAGGGACATATCAGGCCGCGCCGAAAGTAGTCTTTTCCGAGCGCGTTGCTGAATATCTGCGTCGGATACTCTCCTGAACTCAGGCGCGAGCCTCAAGCTGAAGGACACGGTGGCCATCTGGAGATCGTCGATGTTCACCTCAGCGAGCGTAGAAACTACCAGAATGTCTTCCGGACTGATGGATGGCAGGACTATAGTTCCCTTGGGTGCGGTTCGGCAGAGGCTGAGGCCACCGACAAACCAGTCATTCATCGCAATGTGCTTGTTGGTATTCATTTGAATCATGGCGGTTAATTGTTGAGCTGAAATCAAGCGGCGACGGCATGGACTTCAACGGAATCGTTGATGCGACCCACCCCCGTGCTGCCAGTGGTTCCAACGTAGGTGAACTCAGGAGCGAGCACGGGTGCCGGAAGCACATCCAGAATCTTGATGGACGACTGTCCCTTGCAGCGCGCCTCCTTGAGCTTGAGGGAGCACCGCCGGTTCAGCAGCGGCGACAGGCGGTAGTCGCTGAAGAACTGGTTGAAGGACGCCTCGTCCGTGAGGACCTTCTTCATGAACTCACCGAAACGGGACTCCCGGTCCTGCTGTGCGCGGACTTCCTTCTCCACCGTGTAGGTCATTCCGTCTGCCCGCTTGTGGTCGAGCGTGAACTTCAGCAGCACCAGCTTGGCCCCGGACTTGGCGCCCTTGGCCTTGGCCGCCGCTTTTCCTTTTGCACCCTTGGCCTTGCGGCCGTGCTTCTTGCTGGGCTTCGGTTCGCTGGGCGGCAGTTCCGTGAAGCTGACATCGGTGATTGTCGCCGCATATTCGCCGTCCAGCTTCTCGAACTTGGCCGGGGACGGGGTGAACAGGGCGGTGTCGCTGCCCTGGGTGATGTTGACGATGACCGGCCGCCGGTCGTTCTGCCTGGCCTTGGATTCCTTGGCCGGCGTGGACGTGCTGCCGTTGCCGGCAACAGGCGATGCGGCAGGAGTCGATCCGTTCATGGCGGTGACGGTGGGATTGGTTGCTGTGACGTTCATAATTTTGAATCAGTATTCGAAGCGTGAGTATTGTGCGGCCACTCTCGCTTCAGTAACGGCCGACGACTCCATTCACTGCGTCGCTGGATCGGAGTCGAAGTTGGGTCCAGCCAAGAAGACCACCGGAAACGGCGACCAATCCGTTACACACGTTTTTTACCGGGGCGTTCGCCAACCGGAGCGCAGCAGCCGGCACGGACTTCGTGCCTTTTGGGTTGCTCGTGGTGTTGCGGATCGTCGTCATCTTCGTGGCCTTCACCTCATTCACCGCAAACCGCAGACAATCCGTTACACGACCGTTCGCATTGTTTTCCGGCACACTGGCTCGGCCGTCGTTTTAGGCCGAATTGCGGCTAAAATCGTTGAGGTGCCGCTCTCACTCCAACCTTCCATCCGAGGCAAAACCGCCCCCCCGCGAACTGCCTGCCGGCGGAGTGGTCGGCCTAGAAACCGGAAATTGCACTGTCCCGACGTTCCAATGCGGACACGAAAAAGGCCGTGGACGGTGGGTCCACGGCCTCGCAGTGATCGCGGGTCGGTCTCAGCCCGCAAGTCCGGCAAAGACCTTGATGGAGGAGCCCATGATGAGCTTGTGACGGACAGCCGGAATGGCCTTGAGGTGGCCGCGCTGGAGTAGCCGGTAGACGGTTTTTCCGCTCACGGACAGCATCTTGGCGGCTTC
>CAIWAH010000198.1 GCA_903910585.1 uncultured Verrucomicrobiota bacterium | reverse complement strand
CGCGGGCCGGCGGATGGTTCAGCAGGCGGGCGTCCGCCAGCTTGGCGTCGAAATTGAAGTAGCTCGCGACGCTGCCGCCGGCGCCGAAGCGGTGGCAATGGGCGCAGTTGGCATGGAGCCAGGAACGCGCACGGCTTTCCAAGGAGTCGCCGGTCCTGCTGGCCGGGGTGAGGTGGGGACGATTCCAACGCTCCGGTTCAGCCACGACGCCGCTCTGCACGAGGCGCTGCAGGTCGGTTTGCTTCGAAGGCGCCAGCAGTTGCTCGAAGTTGAACGCCAGCGCGTTGCCCGCCCACGGATTGTGGCAGCGCAGGCATTCTGCCCGGGCGGCAAAGCGCCACGACAGCTCCCGCGTGCCGCCGGGGGCATGAGAATCACGCTGCACAAACGTCGCGTTCGCGCCCTCGCGCCCGACCAGTTCGGCATCCGTCTGCGCGTCGTTCCACCGGTAACTGTAGGCCGCCCAGGCCTCGCCGTTGAAATGCAGCACCTGGGTCTCCAACCGGCGCCGGGAGGAGGCCTCCCCGACCGTGACTTCCGCGGAGTAGGTCTTGGCCAGCACGGTGTTCTCCGGGAACTGCCAGCGGCGGTTGTTCGGGTCGTCGTTCCAGACCGGTGTCACCTGCCCCTTCCCCGGCACGGCGAGCCAGCGTTCGGACGTCGCGCCATCCGCCCAGCGCGGAACCGCGATACCATAGGAAACAACTCCCGGCGCCGGCTCCTGTTTCGCGGTATCGGCAAACAGGCCCGTGTCGCTCAGTCGGCGGGGAAATTCCGCGCCCTTGCCGGTCGTGGAGTTCGGGACGAGCCGATACAGCCCGCAGCGATTCGAGTAGTCCGCGAAGAGCACTTCGCCGTCGGCATCCTCGGCAAAGGTCACGATGCGGAAAGAGGTGTCCACCAGTTCCATCGGCTGGGCGTCCGGCCGATCCGCCAGCGCCCAGATCTTGCCGGTCTCCCAATCGCCGTAGATGAAATGCCCGCGGAACTGCGGCAGGCGCCGGCCGCGATAAACCACGCCGCCGGTCAGCGACGCCGCCTCGCTGTGCGGGTGGCTGGCAGCCGGCTTCGCGATGGGCGTGGGACCCGGCTTCACGTCGTTGCGCACCGCGGGATTCGGGCCTTCCACGAGCGCCCAGCCGCCGTTGTAACCGGCGGTGACCCGATGAACCGTTTCCCACAGTTCCCAGCCCACGTCCGCGACCCACAGCGCGCCGCCCTCGCCGAAGCCCATGCGCCACGGATTCCGGAAGCCATACGCCCACACCTCGGGCCGGACGCCGGGACGGTTCACGAACGGGTTGTCTGCCGGCACGCGATAGGTGCGGCCGGCTTCGGGATGGTCCACGTCGAGCCGGATTACCGACGACAGCAAATCACTGAGGTCCTGTCCGGTCTTCAGGGCATCTGGCGGATCGGGCGTCGTGGCATCGCCAAGCGAGGCGTAGATCATTCCGTCCGGACCGAACCGCACGCAGGAGCCATCGTGGCCACCCGAATGGCTCGTGATGATGACCACTTCGCTGGCCAGATCGAGCCGGGGCGGTTCGGTGGACGCGACCGTGAACCGCGACAGCACCCAGCGATTGGTCCCGCCCACCCCCTCGGTATAGGCCGCGAACAGAAACCGGTTCGTCGCGAAGCCGGGATGAAACGTGAAGTCGAGGAACTGGGTAAGTTTGGGCCGCAATTCCCGTAGAGACGCAACCAGCTCCACTTCTTTGACGTCGGGCCGATTCACGAAGCTCCTGAGTTCACCGTTCAATTGCCCGACGAACCAGCGACCGGACTTCGGCTCGAAGGCCAAGCTGACCGGCTCGTTGAAACGTAGCTCCGGGAAGGCCGGCTCCGTCTGGCAAGGTGCCGGGGGCTCCGGCGAACCCACGATACGCGAGGCCGTCCACGGCACCCGTTCCGCCAGACCGGCAAAAAGTCCCAAGCACCAAGCCATCCCGGCGACGGCCCAGCGATGTGCGTGAACTGACGCGCGAAGGCAGCGGAACAGGTTCATCGCTTCACGAATTTGTAAACCTTGGCGGCGTTCTCGCGGAAATACTTGGCGGCCACCCGGTCGCCTTTGCCCGCGAAGAAACTCTCCACCACATGCTGCACGGTCGCATAGCTGGCGAAATGCGTGCACACCGGCCAATTGCTGCCGAAGATCAGCCGGTCCTCGCCGAACGGTCGCCACAGCCAGTCGAT
>CAIWAH010000197.1 GCA_903910585.1 uncultured Verrucomicrobiota bacterium | reverse complement strand
TCCATCTTCCAGCCCGAAGGCCACGCCGGCGAATCCGTGCCGGTCGTCCTGATGATCCATGATGCGCCCTTCGCGGCGATGGAGCGGGCGCTGCGGCAGATCGCGAAGCTGCCCGCCGTCAAGGGCGAGCCCGTGATGATCCGGGTCGAGGTCCTGGAGTAACGTGCCGTGAGGTGACGACGGCTCAGCCCGCCGGACGGGCCCAGCGGATCAGGCATTCCTCCAGTTCCGAGCGGCGAACTGGCTTGAAGAAGCAGTCATCCATGCCGGCCTGGCGGCAGCGCTCACGGATGGTGGGCAGCGTGTCGGCGGTGACGCCGAGGATCGGGATGCGCTTGCGGCGGGTGTTCTTCTCGTCCACCCGGATTTGCCGGGCCGCCTCAAAGCCGTTCACGTTGGGCATGTGGCAGTCCATCAGGATGAGCGAGTAGTTCTTGGTCGTCGCGGCGGTCACGGCACCGGCGCCGTCGTTCACGACATCGCAGGCCCAGCCCAGGCGCCGCAGCAGCTCGACCATCACGCGCCGGTTCACCTCGTTGTCCTCGGCCAGCAGCACAAAACCCTTGGGCACCCAGATGCCGCCCTTGGGCGGTTCGGTGATGGCGGTGGGCACCTTGCCGGCGGCAAACGTGGCCTCCTGGTTGTGGATGGCACCGATCACGGTGTTGAGGAACGGTCCGCCGCGCAGCACCGGCTTGGTGACTTCGGTGACCCCCAGTGAGGCGAGCGCCTGCGCATTGGGGTTCACGCCCTGGCGGCGCAGGCAGATCAGCGCAATCCGGCCGAGGGCGGCGTCGGAGCGGATGGTCTGGGAAAACGTCCGGCCACTGGCATCGGCCAAGGCTTCGGAAAACACGATGGCGTTGATGGGCGGGCGGCCGCCGGCGACGGCCCGGAGTCGGTCCATCACCGCGATGACCGAACTGGCGGTCTCGACGGCAAAGCCGCCGCCTTCGAGATGCCCTTCGACCAGTTGGCGGCTGACATTGGAAGGCTCGACTACCAGCACGCGGTAACCGTTGCCGACCGACGGCAGTTTGGCGGTCATGCGCAGGGTGCCCTCTTCGGCCAGCGGCAGGGTGAACCAGATTTCGCACGATTCATCTTCCACGCCGGTGATGCCGATCTCGCCGCCCATCCGCTCGATGATCTTGCGGGTGATGACGAGGTTGAGCGCCGGCTCGTTGTCGGTCCGGGTGGCAACGGGATTGGACCCGTCCAACCCGAGCGAACGGGAAAGCACCGAACGGGCGGCGTCGCCGCCGTTGCGGTTGATGAGGCAGCGGACTTTGGAACGTGCGCCTTCGGTGGCCGGGTCGAGCCGGACCGAAATGTGACCGTCCGTGCTCAGCTTGATCATCGCCGCGAGCAGGCCCACGAGCACCTGACGGGTGCGGACCGGGTCGGCCTCGACCATGACCGTGCGCGGTTGGGCGGCGTCGAA
This sequence comes from uncultured Verrucomicrobiota bacterium, assembly GCA_903910585.1. Classification (GTDB taxonomy): domain Bacteria; phylum Verrucomicrobiota; class Verrucomicrobiia; order Limisphaerales; family UBA9464; genus CAIWAH01. The sequence continues at coordinate 4,975 of CAIWAH010000197.1, read as the reverse complement.
GCCCAGTTCGATGCCCTTTTCCGACGCCTGTCCGGAAAGCAGTTCGAGCACATCCACCACCTGCTCGTGCAGATCGAAGACCGCGCTGGAGAGCCGCAGCTGTCCGGCCTCCAGCCGCGTATAGTCGAAAAGGTCGTTGAGGCTCAGCAGGAGCACCTCGGCAGAGCGGGCCCCGGCCAGTGTGAGTTCCCGCTGGTCAAAGGCGAGCGGGGTTTCCAGCAGCAGGTCCAGATAACCCATCAGGCTGTGGAGCGGCGTGCGGATTTCCTGGTTCACCACGCCGACGAGTTCCTCGCGGGAGGCCGCGACGGATTCCTGGGCACGCTTCACCTCGTCACCGATTTCGGCCCGGATGCGTTCCCGTTCGGCCTGAAAGTCCTGGCGCAGGCGGATCTCCTTTTCCTTGGCCTTGCCGTTGCGGAGGTTCCAGCCCAGTCCAGCGCCGAGCAGGAGCGCAGGCACGGCCGCGACGACGGCCAGAGTGAGGGTGGACCCGCCCAGTTCACCGAGAACAGGCAGGACAGGAAACGCGCCCAAAATGGCCTGGGACCAGGCGGTTTGGGTCGCTGCCGGGAGGGTAGCAGCTGTGAAAATCATACGCCAACGGACCGAAGCCCGCAGGGCTCCGTCCCGAATGCGTATCGGCGCAATCGCCGGCCGGCTTTAGAATCCGCCGTTTTCCAGCCAGTTGATCACGGTCCAGATCGCCAGCGGGCCGACGAGGATCGAGAACAGGCGTCCGCCCCAACCGAGGGCCGCTGCCGGCTTCGGCCGGGGAAACCCCGGATCAACGCCGGCGGCAATCATCCGGTCGTAGAGGTCCGGGTGCGTCGATGACTTCTTTTCTAGGGTGGCGGGCGACAGGTTGAACTCATGGAGCTTCAGCAGGGCCCGGGCGTAAATGCCGGCGGACTCCTGGCTTTCCAGAGCGGCCGCATCGGCCCGGTGCTCGAAGCGCAAATTGAGCCAGCGGTTGAATTTCAGGACGCCCATTGTCCCGAAGGCGAGCAGCACCGGAGCCGCCAGGCCGACGCTCGCCGACAAAGGACGGACCAGGATCCATGGAAACAGCCAGAGCGAGCCGATCACCCGGCCCAGCACGACGCGCCAGCCTTCCCGAGAATGGGAGAGTTCGTGGGCCAGAACCGTCTCCAGTTCGGCCGGCGTCAGCAGCGAGGTCAGCGGTCCCAACAGCAGCACGTAGCTGCCGCCGGCAACGGCCATGGCATTGGCGGCGGTGCTCTCGACCTGCAGCACCCGCGGTGGGCGTTGCCCGTTGGCGGACGCCAGGCGGCGGACGGTCTCGATGACTTCCGGAGTGGCTGGATGCACCCAGCCGAGACGTTCGCTCACCCAAATTCCGGCGCCCAACGCCAGCGCCACATGCAGCGCCAACGCTCCGAGAAACACCGCCAAGACCAGCGGCCCGAACTTCGCCGGCATCAGCACCACTCCGGCAACGAGGACGAACCAGCCAGCAAGACCCGGCAGCCAACCTCCCAGGATATGGCGGCACCACCGGCGAAACGGCAGGTGGTAGCCCCGCCAGCGATCCAGGGGCCGGGTGCCGACCATGGCCCCGGCGAGTCCCGCGAACCAGTTGACCACATCCATCCAGTTGGGTGTGGGGAAACTCCACGCGAGCACGAGGGCGACGACCGTGGGCACGCTCCACAGATTGGTCCGGGCGGATTGCAGCACCGGAAACTGTTCCCGTGCCCGCTCCGTCCAGTGCGATTCGCTCCCGGATTTCACCTGCCGAAACTCCAGCCACGAGGTCAGCCAGAGGATGAAGCCGCTGGCGATGCCTGCCGCGAGGGGCAGGGGCAGGAGTTCCGGGGTCATGCCAAGGCGCTCAGGCGAGCAGCTTCTTCACCACCTCGCCATGCACGTCCGTGAGCCGGTAATCGCGGCCTTGAAAGCGGAACGTCAGCTTCTCGTGATCGAAGCCGAGCAGGTGCATGATCGTGGCGTGCAGGTCGTGCACGTGGACCTTGTCCTTCACGACGTTGAAGCCGAAGTCATCCGTCTCGCCGACCGTGATGCCCGGCTTGGTGCCGCCGCCAGCCAGCCACATCGTGAACGCCTGCGGGTGATGGTCGCGCCCGAGTGAACGCCCCAGCTCCGCGCTGGCCTCGACCTGCGGCGTGCGGCCGAATTCGCCGCCCCAGACCACCAGCGTGTCGTCGAGCAGCCCGCGCGTCTTGAGGTCCTTGATGAGCGCCGCGCAGGCCTTGTCGGTGAGGCCCGCCTGGCCCTTCACGCCGCCCTTCACGTCACTGTGATGGTCCCATGCCTCGTGGAAGAGCTGCACGAACCGAACGCCGCGTTCGACGAGGCGCCGGGCCAGCAGGCAGTTGTTGGCGAAGGACGCCTTGCCGGGTTCCGCGCCATACAGCTCCAGCGTCTCCTTGGATTCCTTGGAGATGTCCATCAGCTCGGGCGCGCTCGACTGCATGCGATAGGCCATCTCGAACGAGTTGATGCGCGTGGCGATTTCGGGGTCGCCCACCACACCGAGGCGCTGCTCGTTCAGCTCCTTCACCGCGTCGAGTGTCCTGCGCTGGAGCGACGAACTCATTCCCGCGGGATTGGACAGATACAGCACCGGGTCCGCGCCCTTGCGGAACAGCACGCCCTGATACGATGTGGGCAGGAATCCGCAGCCGTAGTTGCCCGCGCCGCCGCTCAGCCCGCCGGCGGAATTCATCACCACGAAGCCCGGCAAATCCTGCGACTCGCTGCCCAGTCCGTAGGTCACCCACGCACCCATGCTCGGCCGGCCGAACTGCTGCGAGCCGGTGTTCATGAAGATCTGCCCTGGCGCGTGGTTGAACGCGTCGGTGTTCATCGAGCGGATGATCGTGAGTTCGTCCGCGACCTTCGCCAGCTCGGGGAACGCCTCGCTGATCCACGCACCGGAATTGCCATGCTGGGTGAACTTGAACTCCGGTGCGTAGATCGCCGAGTCGGGCTTGATGAAGGCGTAGGTCTGGCCGCCGAGCACGTCCTTGGGCACAGGCTGGCCATTGTATTTCGCGAGCGTGGGCTTGTAGTCGAAGAGCTCCAACTGGCTCGGCGCGCCGGCCATGAACAGGTAGATCACCGACTTGGCCTTGCCGGCGAAATGGCCCTTCTTCGGCGCCAGCGGGTTCGTGACCTTGGCGGGCGCGCCCGCGGCGGCCAACGCCCGGTCATTCAGCAGCGACGCCAGCGCAATGGAGCCCAGGCCCACGCCGCAGTCGCGGAAAAACCAGCGGCGGGAGAGGAAGCGCTTCCGTTCGAGATCGAGTTCGTGGGGGAGGTTCATGAGTCAGTTTCCCGGTTTGGAAGGAGTCCGTTTTCGGCGCACCGCCAGCCCTTCCAGCGTGGCCAGCCGGTTCGCCTTTTCGTCAAAGCTCCAGAAGGTGTTGCAGCCCAGCAGCAGCGCCGAGGCGACGTGCAGCAGATCGTAGGTGCGGAAGCCGTGCTTGGCGGTGTGGCGTGCCGAAAGCTCGGTTGCCCGCCGGGTCAACTGCGGTGGCGGAATAGCGGCCGGGGCCAGATAGGCTCGCTCCTCCACATCCTCGTCAAACGCCACCAAGGCGGCCGCCGCCATCTCCTGCGTCACCCGGACGTCCATGCCCTGGCGCGACAGGAACACATGATATTGAAAGGCATTCGCCACTTCCGCCCGGTGTAGCCAGGAGATAGGCAGCGGCTCCAAACGTTGACGCCCCAGGCCGACCACCAGTTCCTTGGCCTCCTCGTAACCGCTCGTGGCAAGGTGCAACCGAACGAGAAAATTGCTGTCGGCGTAAGCTTTCATTCTCCGGCCAGCCAGCGGTCCACCTGCAGGGATGCCGCCGCAGGAATCCGGGGAATGCCTAGGCGGCGGCGACGCGCGTCAAAATCCGGCATCTTCCCGGCCGCTGCCGGCGTGCGTTCCGGCACCACCCGGTAGATCCGACCGTCGCGTCGTTTCACCAGCACCGCACCCTCGGCCTCAGCCGCGTCGAGGACGGTGGCCGGACTGCGGTCGAGTTCACGGACGGTGAAGGTCTTCATGTCGGACATCATGTCGGCGTTGGCGTGCGGGTCAACGTCGGGGTTGGCTCACTCCTTCGTGATGGTCTCGTCGAGGTTCAGGATGGCGCGCGTGACGGTGCTCCACGCGGCGACATCACCGGCGGTCGCGCCCGGCGGCAGCGGTGGCGGGTTCTTCGGATCGGCAAAGGCGAACTGCGGCGCATCCTTGGGCCGTTCGCCGAACTCCTTGCGGGCGGCTGCGAGCAGCTTCAGCAGCACGGCGGTTTCCTGCGCAGTGGGCGGGCGGCAGAGGCATTGGCGGAAGACCCAAGTCGCCCGCGCCGCATCACCGCCGGGGGCCGCGAGCGAACGCCACGCCAGCCAGCGGGCGGCCTGATTGAAGGTCGGCTCATTCAGCGTCACCAGCGCCTGCAACGGCGTGTTGGAGCGCACACGGCGGACGCAGCTTTGTTCCGCCGCGGGCGTGTCGAAGGTCAGCATTGCGGGGTGGGGCACACTGCGTTTCCAGAACGTATACATCGCGCGACGGTAGCGGTCGTCGCCCTCGCTCACGTTCCACGGAATCGGCCCGTAGGCGAGCGACATCACACCGTCGGGCAGCGGCGGAAACACGCTGGGGCCCCCGACCTTGGGCGAGAGCAGTCCGGCTGCTTTCAACGCGATGTCCTGCACCGATTCGCCGTCCACGCGCACGCGCGGACCGCGCGCCAGCAAACGGTTGTAGGGATCCCGTTCCAACAATTCCGGCGTGACGCGGGAAGACTGGCGATAGGTCGCCGAGTTCACGATAAGGCGGTGAAGGTGCTTCAGCGACCAGGCGGGAGCCTTCGCCTTGGTTCCCGGGTCCCGGAGCTGCGGTTCCATGAACTCGCTGGCCAGCCAGTCCAGCAGTTCCGGGTGCGACGGCGGATCGCTGCGCACGCCGAAGTCCTCCGGGGTCACCACG
>CAIWAH010000196.1 GCA_903910585.1 uncultured Verrucomicrobiota bacterium | reverse complement strand
TGTTCTTGAGCGTCGCCGCGACGTGGTTCTGAGCCTCGCGGAGTTCGGCCCAGTTGCTGTCACCGATTTCGCCGGCGATCACGGCAAGGTCGCGTTTCCGGTTCCGGTCCCACGGCGCGAGCTGCACCGCGTAGAACGGAAAGTCTCCCTGGCCCCAGTCCTGGCGCCAGTTCCGGATCATGTCGGCGAAGAGCCGGCGGTATTGCCAGGCGCGGTCCGCGTTGGATTCGCCCTGATACCAGATGGCGCCGCGGATGCCGTAGGGGATGATGTTCGCGAGCATGCCGTTGTAGAGTTCGGCCGGGCGCCAGGGCGGCCAGCCGAGGTTGCGGGTGAACTTCTCGCCCTTGGCCTCGGCGGCCTTCTTGTCCGCCTCATGCTGTTTCACCGATTCAGCCCACTTGGCGGCGTTGGCCAGGCCCGGTTCCAGGATCTGGGAATTGTATTCGGCGTCGGCCTTCAGCACTTCCTCCCGCATCCAGACCTCGGCCGGTGAACCGCCCCAGCTGGTGTGGATGATCCCGACGGGAACGCCCTTGGCGCGGAGTGCCTCCTCCAGGGCGCGGCCGAAATAGTAGCCGACCGCGGAGAAGTCCCGCACGGAGCCGGGTTCGGCCTGCACCCACTTGTGGGCGGCGTAGTCGAGGTCGGTCTTCACCTCCGGTGAACGGCGTTTCACGACGGTGAACAGGCGCAGGTGCGGATTGTCGCTGGCGGCGATATCGCCGTCGGGCTCGAAGCTGCGGGACATCGTCCATTCCATGTTGGACTGTCCGGAGCAGACCCAGACTTCACCCACGACGACGTCGGAAATGCTGACGGCATTGGCCGGTCCCGAGGCCTTGAGCGTGGCGCCGGTGGCATTGGCCTTGAGGGATCCGAGCGAGACCATCCAGCGGCCGCCCTTGGCGACCGTGGTGCGCCTCTGGCCGGCGAACTCGACGGTGACCTTTTCGCCGTCATTCGCCGTGCCCCACACCGGCACCTTCATGCCCCGCTGGAGCACCGCGTGATCGGAGAACGTGGGGTGAAGCCTGACCTCCGCCTGGGTGACAAGGCTGAAGGCGGTGAGGACGAATCCGAACGAGCACCAGCGGGCAACGGCCCGGCGGGCGAAGCAGGGGGAACGCATGGCGCTGTTAAACGCGAACCGGCCGGCGCGGTCAATCGCCGCGGTGCGGTGGGGGCACGCGGGTCCGGTTGCTGGCGGCGCGCCCGGTCCGGGAGAATTGCGCGGCTGGCGGCGGGATGCAGCTTCCGGTCAGTTCAGGATGCGCGCACGGAACAGCGCGGATTCCGGTTCGGTGAGCGGGTGCGTGAAGCTGGCCTGTCCGGGGAGGTTCTCGAAGATCTTCACCGGCTTCCAATGCCCCCCGGCCAGCCGCTGTTCGAGCAGGTAGCGAAAGCCCCATGCCCCGGTCAGCCGGAACGTGACCTGTTTCCCGTCCGGCTCGAGCTCCGCCTCGATGCGGCCGACCGTGAAGTCGGGAAGTCCGAGCTGCAGTGCGAATGACTCTAGGCCGACGGGCACCAGGTCCCGGGGGGCCGGCGGGTCACTGGTAGTCCAGTTCAGGATCTTGGACCGGCCGAACCGGTGTCCGAGCGCGCGGGCTTCCTCGTAGCTGGCGGCGACCGAGGCATCCCATGCCCGCACTTGGGTCACCAGCTGCCCGCCGGCGCGGAGGAAGGGAAGGTCGACCCGTGCAAACTGCCAGCGGCCATCGTTGAAGCCGTCGAGAAACGGTTGTGGCAATCCCCTTGGCCGGAGCGCCTCCACGGACGGTCCGGCATAGAGTTGGGCGCGGAAATGAGCGCCTTTCAGCCGGGTGGACCCGTCCGTGTCAAAGACGAAGGCGTCCACCTGCGCCGACGGGTCCGGGTGAAAGGCCGTGAAGTTGAATTCCCAGCCCGGCCCGGATTCCGTTTCGGGCGCCAGGCTGAGCTCGGCCGGAAGACTCTCCGTGGTCTCCGTATGGCTGCTGACCACGACGTGGTAATGGCCCAAGTCCGCGGGGGTCACCGCGGGAAAGACCAGCGAGCGGTTGGTCCCGTTCGGCAGGGGCTGGCCGCGGTGGAACCATTGGTAGCGCAGCGGCGGTGGCCCCACGGCCACCACCGTGAGCACCGCAAACTGGCCCGGCACCACGGCCTCGCCCTGCGGCTGAAGCACGATCTGCGGGCTGGCCGCCACCTGCACCGTGAGCGCCACCGGCGGACTGCTGGCGGTGCCGAACGGGTTGCGGGCCACAACCTGGTAGTTGCCTGCCTGTGTCAGGGCCACGGGTTCGAGATTGAGCACCGGTCCGGACATATCCGGCAGGCGTTCGCCGTCATGATACCACTCGAAGGTGAGCGGCTCCGCCCCGGTCGCCCCGGCCACGAATGACGCGCTGCCGCCGACATAGGCAAAGCCGGCCTGGGGCAGCAGGACGAGCTTGGGCGGTTCGTTGAGCCAGACGACACTCACCGCGTCCAGGTTCACGGCGGTGAGCGGTTCGAGCGTGAGCACGGCCTGGTCCGCCGCGGCGGTGACCGTGTGTTCCGCCCACTGCCATGGTCCGGCGGGCAACGTGCTGTCGCCGCCGTTCACGTCACCCAATCGCACCCGCACCCGCGCCTGTCCGCCGTTTCCCTGAACGGCATAGCGGATCCGGTAAGTGCGCCCGGCCACCGTGGGCAGCACCTGCTGCAGGCGTTGACCGGGGGGTAGTTGGAGCCATCCGCCGCTCCCGGCGGCGGGGCGCCCACGTAGCCGCGCAGGTGCAGGATTCCGTGAATCACGTAGCGCCGGAGTTCCGCCTGCCAGGTGGTGCCAAAATCCTTCGCCTGCCGGACCGCCTCCGGCACGCAGATGAACATCTCGCCGAACAGCCGTTCCGGCGTGCTCCCGTGGTCGAAGGTGATGATGTCCGTCGGCCCCTCGTGCCGGAGGAACTGCCAGTTCACCTCCGCCGACCGCTTGGCCTAGACCAGGTGGATGCCGAGTTCGGCCCCCTGCCCCGCTTCCGCCAGCACCGCCTCGGCCAGCGCCCGCAACGCACGGGTGTCCACCCGCCGGTCCCGCTGGCGGTTGGTGAAATGAATCTCGGTCTGCGGTCCTGCGCGCATGGCGTGTCCGGGAACGTCGGTTCCGACGGCCGACCTTAGGACCGGAACTGAGGAGTTGGCGAGCGCGGCGCGGCACTCCGTAAACTTACGGAGCGGATCGGCAGTGAAGGTGGTCCGGTTCCCGCGTCTCGTTGTTCTGCGAACGCCGTTCCCGGCGGCTCAACGCGGGCTTGGCCTGGTGCCCGGCAAGTGTAGGATTTCCGCCAAAAGCCGCAGCAGCCCCGATCCGGCGTCGCCTCCGTTATGAACACTCGCAGTCTGTCCCGACATCTCGTCGGTCTCCTAACCGCCACCCTGCTCCTGGGCGCCAACCACTTCCGCAGTAATGCCCAGGTCCCCCTCCGCCGCCATGCGACCGAAGGCGCGGACCTCAGCTGGAACCTTCCCGAGTCCCTGGGCGTGGCGGCGGCACGGCTCGACCGCCAGGATCCGCCGCTCGCCACGGACGGCCGGGTCGCCGGCATCTGGGCCAACGACCGATGGGTCCTCGCCGCCGCCGCGGGCGCTCCGGTCCGGGTCTTTCAGCTGACTGCGCCCGGCGTGGCCGAAGCCGCCGGGACCGTGGCGTTGGATCCGGTCACGTTCGGCGAACTGGCCCAGGCCGTGATCAAGGCGGACGACGCCATCCTGTTGAGCCGTGCGGGCAACGTGCACGTCTTCCGCCTCCGCCCCGCAGCCGAAGGCGGCCACGTTCAGGTCGGCCAACTCGTCGGTCCGCTGCCTCCGGCAGGCTTCGCCGTTTCCGGCGTCGGCCGACGCACCGGTGCGGGGGTGAATGTGGACTACCTTTACGTCCCCGCCGGCGCGGAAGGCGTGGCGATCTATGACCTGACTCTGGAGTGGTTTCCGCGGGCGGTGCGAACGCTCCAGGCCACCCGCCGGTTCGGCAACGCGGGCCTGGAGGACTCCGACCCCATTGGCAGTCCGACCGCGGTCGCCGCCTTGTCCGATGTCCTCGCGGTCGCCACCGGCGGAAGGGACATCCGGCTGTTCGAGGAGGTGTTTTTCGCCAACTGGGAAACCATCGATCGCGGCGGTTGGCAGGCGGCCGAAGGCGAATCCGTGGAACTGATTCATGGTCAGGCGAACCGCCTCCACGCGCTGGTCCGGACGGAGGCCGGGACCCGCCTGCAGGTGTTCTCCGTGAACAACCGGCAACTGTCACCGCTCGGCTCGCTGGCCCTGCCGGGCGCCTCTGACTTTGCCGCCATGGAACCGTTCGGCCCGAGCTTCCTGGCGTTGAGCCGCCACCAGAACGGCACGGTGATCGTCAACCTCGCCAACGCCAACCAGCCCGAGATCGTGGCCAACCTCGCGGCCCTGGAGGGCACGGACACCACCGCGCTCGCAACCCAGTTCCCTCACCTGTGGGCCAACGACCGCCCGGCGGACGCGTCCCACCTGGTGCTCGGCAATGGCGACAGCGCCCTGGCCCGTTACGCCATCGAGGGGGAAGTGCCCGCCGGACTGACCCTGTCGGCGGACGGCACTCTCCGCTGGACCCCGGGCGAGGAACGTGGCGGTTCCCAGTTCACGGTGGGCTTCACCCGCACCCTGCCCGGCACGACCGAGCACCTCACCGCGGAGATCATCGTGGACGAGGCCAACCAGTCGCCGGCCATCAGCCCGGTCGCCGACCAACTCCTGGTGGCCGGACAGCCTTGGGCAGTGGCCGTGACCGTGACCGACGCGGACCTGCCCGCCCAGATCCTCAGCCTGACCACGGACCAGGGAAACATCACCGTGGGAGACCGCAATCCGGACGGCAGTTTTCCGGTGAGCTGGACGCCCCCTGCCGCCGGAGAGTTTTCCGTCACGATGACCGCACGGGACGACGCCGGCGGTTCGGCCACCTCGCAGCTGCATCTTTCGGTCGGCTCCAACTTCCAGCCCTTTGCCCGCGCCTACGAATTGCAGTGGCGGGAGCATGTCATGCCCGCCCCGGAGACCAACTGGCCCGCGAATCTCATCCGGCCCCGCGATGGGCGCCACGCGGTGTTCACCGTGGTCACGAACGACACGGGCGAAATCGGAACGCTTCCGCCGGGAGTGGACCTCGATCCCACCGGCATTCTTGTGGGCGTGCCCAACGAGACCGCCGGCGGGACCAACGTTTACTCCTTCCGCGTGGCGGCGGTGTTGGGCGGTGAGACCAACCACGTTGACTTCCGCATCACGGTGGCGGAAGTGGACGATCCGCCGGACATCACCCCCGTCCCCGACCAGTTCTACGCCTACGGCCGGGAACTGGTGGTGCCCCTGCTGGCAACCGATCCCGAGGTGCAGGCGGTCGGTTTCCGCTGGTCGGCCGCGGCAGCCAGCGACGCAGCGGGCGTTCCCGACCTTGGCCCGCTGCCGATCGTGAACGGACGGATCGAATGGACTCCGGCGGTGGACGGCCCCCGGTTGGGTTCATATTGGGTCACCGTCGAGGTGACCGAGCTTCAGGCGGCCGCGGTTCCCGGCGATCCCGTCGTCCCCGGGCTGTCCAGCCGGATCACGTTCCGGCTCGGTCCCACCTTGGAAAACCTCGCCCCCTACTGGGCCGATCCGCAGCCGCTGATCCGGCTCCAGTCCACGGAAGGCCGGGCGGTCAGTTTTCCCCGGCTGCATGTCTTTGACCCCAACGGACCCGTTGGCCGCCTCGACACCTTTGGCACCCTTGGACCGGCAGGGGTTCCGCCGTTCCCGCTCGCGGCCGCAGCGGACGGACTGGTGCAAATCCCGGACTGGACCCCCCGGGAAGATGCCGGCGGGAAGACCTGGCTCTTCACGGTGGTGGCCTTTGACCAGTTCGACCAAACGCTGGCCGCCACCAACGTCATCGAGGTGGAGGTCACGGAGCAAAACCTGCCCCCGGCCTGGCGGCCCGTGCCCGTCCAGCAAGGGGTGACCGGTCAGCCGTTCACCGTGAACCTCGCGCCCTTCGTCACCGATCCCGATCAGGTATGGCTCGGCGACGGGCTGCGGCCGGACCCGCTGACGTTCCGGGTCGTTCCCGGCAACCAACTTCCGGGCAATCCCCAGGTCAGCCCGGAAGGCGTTCTGACCTGGCTTCCCGAATCATTCGCCGGCTGCGCCGCGCACATCCTCAACGTCGAGGTCCAGGACTCCGCCGGCCATGCTGCCGTCGGGCGGATCCCGCTCAGCGTGCAACCACTGGTGCCGCTGGCCTCGTCCATCACCAACCGGATCGAAGGCGAGCCTCCGGACGAAGTTAACCGGCTGGTCGCGAACGCGGTCCTGGGCTGGAACCTGGGTCACGACCTCTGGTGGCTCAACGGGGCCATCACCAACACTCCCGGCACCTGCTTTGAGCAGGCCGGATGCTTCCTGAAAGCCTACCGCTCGCTCAGTTGGCCGGGAGCGAAGCCCAACGCCCGCGTCCTGGCAGGAGTTCATCCCAACGGCACCCCCCTCTTCCGAAACGCCCGGGTGGACTCCCGCGGCGTCGCCCGCCTGACGAGCCTCGTGGCCCTGCCCCGGACCGCGGCATTTCTGGGAGCGAACCGGGGAGAACTCTGGCTGCGCTTCGGCGAATACTTCCTCGGGCAAAACCTCAATGAGCCCGAGACGGAAGGCCGCGACTGGAGCTATCAGCCGGCCACGGCCACCGAGTGGCGGACCTACCGCGCCAGGGCGGCCGCCGAACTTCAGCGGGCGGAAATCTGGTTCTACGATGAGGATGGAAATCCGTTTCGCCTGACCCGGACCACCGCGGCCCAGCCCCCGCTGCATCTCACCATCGCCTACAGCGACCTCGGCAACCCGACGGACGACACCATCACCGCCCACACCGACGAAGCGCAGATGGAGGAGTCCTTCGACAATCCCTGGCAGGCGAACAGCGACTTCGCCCGCGGACTCGCCGCCGTGCTGGCGGACGAGCTGGCCGGCCGCCGCCTGTCCTTCCGCATGGATCAGCTCACGGCGGTGGACACCGAGTTGCTGGCCCAGGCTGCCATCCAGTGCGCGCTGCTGGATCCGGACCAGCAACTCTGCAATCAGCTGGCCCCGATGGGGCTCTACACCGCCAACGGCGGCATCCTGATCTCCGGCTGCGACGATCTCAGCGCCACGAACCGGCCGCCGGATCTCCAGCCCATCGGACTCATCGTCGCCGCCCCGGGCGACACCGTGACGGTCCAGCTGCGGGCCACCGATCCCGACATTCCGGCCCAACCGCTGACCTTCAGCCTCGATGCCGAATCGGTCCGGCGCGGCGTCCAGGTTGACCCGGTCACCGGCCGGCTGTCGTGGACGATTCCTGACAGCGCGGACTGTTCGGAGGTCAGCGGCCTGGCCACCGTGCAGGATCCCGAACCGCTCGCCGACTCCGAACCCTTCACCGTCCGAATTCTGCCCCGGCAGTTCAGGGTCCCGTTCGAGGGAACAAAGGCGAATCTTCAGGGCATGTTGGCCACCGAGTCCGCCGGCGGACACCAGCTCGATTGGCTGCCGGTCGCCGATGGCGCCACGCCAACTTTGGCGGCGCGGCGCTGGTCCTCGCCCGACGCCCTCCCGGTCTATGCCGACGAATTCGTTCCCGCCGGGGCGGATCCGGTCCGCGGCGCCCAATTCGGCTGGGTCGGCCGCAACCTTCTGCCGCGGACACAGCGGGCCCTGCAGGCGCTCGGGTTGCCGCGCAGCGCCCTCGGGTTCCGGTTCGATTTCCGTCTGGCGGAGGACCAACGCGGCCTCGACTGGGGCTACGATCCGATCCTCCACCAGGAGTGGCGCCACTACACCGGCAGCCTCGAAATCACCCTGCAGGACCTTGCCCTGTTCCGCCTGGACGACCAGGTCCTGAGTGCCCGCCTGAATTACGGCAACAACCTGGCGGACCCCACGGACAACCTCATCAGCGCGGCGACGGGCCAACTCGTCCTCGGTCCGCCCGAACTGCCGCTCGACGCCGGCGCGTTGGCCGTGGCCGAAGCCTTCCAGGCCGATCTCGGGGAGGGAATCGCCCGGCTGAACTTCACCGGCATCGTGCCCGTGGAAACACGTGACCTCATCGACAAGGGGTTCCCGGTGACCTGGCATGACTTGCAGGGCAGCCTCGAGGTCCATTCCTGCGAGCCTCCCTATGTCGCACCGTATTTGCTGACGCCCAGCAGCGTGACCGTGGACGAAGGCGCGGAAGCCGTCGTGCGGCTCCAGATCAGCCCGCCCGATGCGGCGAACGTCCAATTCCGTCTGGTCGGTCCCGCCGATCCGCGAATGCGCGTGACCGCAGCCGGCGAATTCCGCTGGTCCACCGGCGAAAATGACGGCGGCAGCAGCCCCAATATCACTGTGGAAATGACCGACGGGGCCACGGTGTCGGAAGTGTCCTTCACCGTGACGGTGCGGGAACTCAACAGCCCGCCGGTTCTGGCAGCGATCCCCGATCAATCCGTCGGCCCGGGCGCCTTGCTGCGCGTGCGGCTGTCCGGACAGGATGCCGACCGCCCCGCCCAGCGGCTGCATTACCGCCTCGTGCGCGGCCCGGCCGGAATGCGGGTGGACGACCGCACCGGCGACCTCACCTGGCGCCCCGGCCCGCTTATCCCCATTGGCTTCTCCGCCGAGGTTGAAGGCGGCGTCACCGACGGCGAGATCGAAGTCGCCCGCAGCTTCCGCCTCACGGTGCGTCCGCAGTTCGAGGTGGTGATCGGCATGCGTGCGATGGACGGGTATCTCGCCGGGGCTTCAGTCTGGTGGGATGCCGATCTCGACGGCCAACTCGACGATACCGAACCCCGGACCCTCACGGACCGCGCCGGCGACTTCCAACTGCCGCTTGATCTGGCCGTCTGGGATCGCAATGGCGATGGCCGGCTCGGCCCAACTGACGGGCGGCTGGTTGCCGAAGGCGGTCTCGACCTGATGACCGGGCTTCCCTTCACGGGTCGCCTGACCGCCCCGGCGGATGCCGCAGTCATCAGCCCGTTGACGACACTGCTTGAGCGGCTGACCCGCGACGGCGGCCTGACCGAAACCTCGGCCCAAGGCCGGCTCCGCAATGCCTTCGGGCTGCCTCCGGAAACCGACCTGGCCACCTTTGACCCGCTGCCGTCCGCCGCTGCCGCCGATCCGGCCGCCCTGCGCGTCCAGGCCGCCAACGTGATCATCGCCGACACCGTGACCGCGCTCGCCGAAGTTCTGGACGGAAGGCGCAACGATCTGCCAAGCGGATCCGTCCCCGAGGGGATCCTCGCCGCGTGGGCGAACCGGCTTCGCCAGGCGGAAGAGCCCGTGACCGGATCTCCGGATTCCGTTCGCCGACTGCTGACGGAGGCGGCGCAGGCACTTGCAGTGGACCTGCCGGCGCCCATCGCGGACACGGTCGCCGCCGTGGTCGGTGCCCAAAACCAGGCCAAGAATGATGCCGCTGGCGAGCCCGACGGTCTGGAACGGCTCGCTCGCCTGCAGGCCGGTTCGCTCGTGGAATCGGCACCCGCCCTGCGGGCCCTGGCTTCCGGCGCGCTCAGCGACGAAGAACTCCGCCTCGGGCAATCCGGCTGGCTGCGCCAAAGCCTGACCGCGCTTCCGTCGGGCGATCCGCTCGGCACCGCCGGATCCCCGGGCCGGTTCGGACTCTCCCGAACCCACCTGGTGGTCCGGGAAGACGGCACCCCCGAACAGGTTCTCGCGGTCGTCCGCAGCGAAGGTGCGGCCGGGCCGGCAACCGCCGAACTGACCCTGCAGGATTCGGCCAACCGGCTCCTGACGAACCGGCTGGTGCTCGCGTTCCGCGACGGCGAGCGGTTTCGCCCGGTGAGCTGGACCGAAGTCCTTGCGGAAGACGATGCAGCCAATCCCGGACGCACCGTCGAGGTCCGACTCGCCTCCGTCGGTTCCAATCCCGACGGAGCTTCCCTCTCCGCGACCACGGTTGCCACCGTCACCGTCCTGGATGACGACGCGGTGGGCAGCCTGGAATTCGCGGCGCCCACCCATCGGCACGAAGCCGGTCAGGCCTCCAGCCTGGCGGTGGTCCGGCGCGGCGGTGTGGCCGGTCGCCTCGTCGCCCGGGTGGTCTTCACTGCCGACGGCCAAACGCTGCCGACGGCCGAACTGGAATTCCCCGCCGGCGTCAGCCAGCGAATCGTGCCGTTGCCGGAACTGATCGCGACGGACGGCACGGAACCGGAACTGACCCTGGCCCTCTCGCTTGCGGGCGGGTCCGCCGAGGGCGGAACCGTCGGCAATCCGGCCGAGGCGCGGGTGGACTACGTTCCGACCCGTCCGGCCGTGAGAATTCTCCGGCTGGAGTCGGCGGCTGGAGGCCAGGTCCGGATCACCGCCGTCGGCCCGGCGGGCCGGAAACATCGTCTGGAATCCTCGACCGACCTGAGCGGCTGGCAACCACTGCCGGGGACGGCCGAGCTCACCACCCAGGGAGAAACACCGGTCACCCTGGACGTGCCGGCCGAGGTTCCGGCTCGTTTCCTCCGCCTGCGTCCGCTCAGCGAGTTCTGAAATTGCCCTACCCTTTGTCCGGCCCGCTGCCCAACCGGCAGCGGGCCGAGTTGCCCTTGGATTTCGAAGCTGCCGGCAGAAGTGACAAGGTCTGTCGCCGGGAGACGCTGACGGAAGGCACAAAGGGGTCGTAATGCTGAAACAGCACGCCTTGGGTGTCCAAGCTGTCGATTGCTAACTCCTCGACGAGGCCCACGGTCGAAGCTGTTCCCAATCGGGACGATTGGTTCGTTGACTCGCTCGGTTTTCCTCGCCGGAACTGGCGGACCGTTCACGGCTGGATGCGGGCGTTCAATGGAAG
The DNA here is from genome assembly GCA_903910585.1 of uncultured Verrucomicrobiota bacterium. GTDB lineage: Bacteria > Verrucomicrobiota > Verrucomicrobiia > Limisphaerales > UBA9464 > CAIWAH01. The sequence goes on along the minus strand of CAIWAH010000196.1, from coordinate 206 downwards.
CAAGCAAGGTGAAACGCTCACCCCAGCAGTTCCTGGATCTCGTCCCAGCTCAGCTTCTCGGTGAAGGCCTCTTCGCCGGTCAGCGTGGCCTCGATGATCTCCCGCTTCTTGCGCTGCAGGTTGAGGATTTTTTCCTCCACCGTGCCGCGGGTGATGAGCTTGTAGCTCGTCACCACCCGCGTCTGGCCGATGCGGTGCGCGCGGTC
>CAIWAH010000195.1 GCA_903910585.1 uncultured Verrucomicrobiota bacterium | reverse complement strand
GCCGTAGGCCGAAGTCAGCACGCGGTCGCCGCTGACCGTGGGGGTCAGGATGTTCATGCCGCGAAATGCCTCGACCGGCTGTCGCCAGAGCACTTCACCGGAATCCAAATCCAGCCCGGCCAGCTCGGTGCGGGTTTGGACAATCAGCTGACGGCGCCCGGCCAGCGTGGCCACAACCGGCGAGGAAAACGGGCTCGCGTTCATGGCGTCGCGGTTCTCCAGCGCCCGCCATCGGATTTCCCCGTTGCCTTTGTTCAGCCGCATGACCGCCGCGCCGGACTGGACGAACAGCCCGTCCCCATCCACGAGCGGAGACGCCACGTTGCCGAAGGCCGGCAGCGGGGTCTTGAGCTCTGCGACAAAATCTTTCCGCCACTTCACCGTCCCGTTGCCTGCGTCAAGGGCGACGAGCACATCGCGCATGCCGGCCACGAAGAGGGTGTCGCCGTCCAGGGCTGGCGTCGCCCGGATCCAGTCGCCGTTCGACTTCGCGAAGAAGGGCACGCTCATGGCGCCTTCCCATTCCTGCCGCCAGAGTTCCCGCCCGGTTTTGCGGTCCAACGCGTGGACCACTTCGGTCTTCTTGTCCTTCGTCTCGGTGGTAAACACCGTCGTTTCGCTCACGATGGGGCCGGAATAGCTGGGACCAAGCGGCACCCGCCAGACTCGGTCGAGATGACCCGCCCGCAGGTCCGCCGGCCAGGTGGTTCCGGTCACCTGGCCGTCCCGGGTTGGTCCGCGCCACTGCGGCCAAACCTCCGCAGAAACGGAACTCATCAACAGCAATCCCAGCAGCCAGCGGCCAATCATGGGACAGCAAACCACCGAAGCGCGATTCGGCAACCCGCACCGCCGCGGTTGACGTGGCTGCGGCCGCCGCGCTTCCCTCGCCCGACATGACCGCGGCGATTCACGAACTCATGCAGCAGACCGGCGTCCGTTTCGGCACCAGCGGTGCCCGCGGACTGGCAGACCAGCTCACCGACTTTGTCGCCTATGCCTACACGCAGGGATTCCTCCAGTTCCTCGAAAGCGCCGGCGAACTCAAGGCCAAGGGCACGCCCGTGGCGGTGGCCGGCGACTTCCGCCCCAGCACCGACCGCATCATGGCCGCCGCGCTTCGGGCCGCCGCCGACCTCGGCTACACGCCGGTCAACTGCGGCAAGATCCCCTCGCCGGCCCTCGCCGCCTGGGGCCTGGCCGGCGGCTTTCCCACCGTGATGGTCACCGGCAGCCACATCCCGGCCGACCGCAACGGCATCAAGTTCAACAAATGTTCCGGCGAAGTCCTCAAACAGGACGAAGCCGGCATCGCGGGCCAGCGGGTGACGATTCCCGACGAACTGTTCGATGCGGCCGGCCGATTCCGGTCGGCGGCACCGCTTCCAGCGGTGAACCCCGAGGCCGGGCGCCGTTACGTGGCCCGTTACACGGACTTCTTTCCGGCCGATTGCCTGCGGGGACTCCGCCTGGGCGTTTACCAGCACTCGGCGGTCGGACGCGATGTGATCGCGGCCATTCTTGAAGCACTCGGCGCCAGCGTGACGCCGCTGGGTCGTTCGGAAACGTTCATCCCGGTGGATACCGAGGCGATCCGGCCCGAAGATGTGGAACTGGCCCGGCAATGGTCGGCCGAACACGGCTTCGATGCCATCGTCTCCGCCGACGGGGACAGCGACCGGCCGCTGATCAGCGGCGAACACGGCCAATGGATCCGGGGCGACGTCTCCGGCATCCTCTGCGCCCGTTATCTCGGCGCCGATTCCGTCAGCACGCCCGTAAGCTGCAACAGCGCGGTGGATCTGTGCGGATGGTTCCAGGAGGTCCGGCGGACCCGGATCGGTTCGCCGTTTGTCGTGTCCGCCATGCTCGAAGCCTCGGCCCGCGGCGCCCGCTGCGTTGTCGGTTACGAAGCCAACGGCGGTTTCCTGCTGAACTCGGACTTGCAACGCCACGGCCGCACGTTGCGGGCACTGCCCACCCGGGACGCGGTGCTGCCCATCCTCAGCCTGCTGTTGCTGGCCCGGAGCGAGCGCAAAACCTTGTCCCAACTCGTCGCCACCCTGCCGTCACGCTACACCGCCAGCGGGCTGCTGAAGAACTGCCCGGCCGAACGCAGCCAGGCGATCTTGGCGCGTTATTCCGGTCCGGACGACGCGGCCAATCGGCGCGCTCTCGCGGGTGACTTCGCCGGCCTGGGCGAGGTCACCGGCCTCGACCGCACCGACGGGGTGAGGGCGACGTTCGCCAACGGCGAAATCGTGCATCTGCGCCCGTCCGGCAACGCCCCGGAATTCCGCTGCTACAACGAGGCGGCCAGCGAAACGCGCGTCCACGAACTGGGCCAAGCATGCCTCGAAAAGGTCCGCGAATTGGCCGGCTAACGGCCCACACCGTGCGGCCAACTGGCCCCGCCGTCGCTGGTGATCTGGCTCAGGCAGCTGACCGCGCAGGTAGTGACCATCGTGTTGTTGGTTCCGTTTGGTCAGGGTGCCCACTGGGGCGTCAGCCAACCGGCGGTCACGATTCACAGTAATTGTTAATTCTGAGTCTAATTTCGCCAGTCTTCTGTGACGTTCCGTAACGACGCTCGCACTCATTTAGATATTTCAGCGCATCCAACGGGTCGCCCACCTCCAAAGACAGTTGAGCCGCCTGTCGTAACGGCACTTCTATATCGTCAGCCGCGGAATACAGTGGAAGAGCTTTGAGATAGTCCTCAAGTGCTCCAGCAGGATCTCCCGACAGCCATTTGGCACAGCCGCGGTTCGCAAATGCATAAGGATCATCAGATTTTTCAACCACTCGCGAATACCATTCAACCGCTTCACTGTTGCGCTTCAAATCCAGCAAACAATCCCCACCAAGACGCATGAGCATCAGCCATGTCCGTTCAGTTTTATACTCCCCAGTTGTCAGCCGCTTCTCCACCATGGAGAACGCCTCGGCTGGGTGGCCAGATTCGCATAATTCGTTTATTTCTTTTACCGTCATAACCAATCTCCGACTCGGCACTCAATGTTGTCAGCGCCACTGCGCCCAACATCTCCCATTTCGTCTTCAAGGCCTCGCATTTCTTCCTTCAGAGCCTGTCTGAAACGCGTGATGTGCATGAACGTGCCTTGCCACGGGCATACCGGTGAGGTGGAGGAAGCCGTCCAGAGCGTCGGCGAACCAGACGCCGTAGGCATTGATCTGGATCAGCGCGCAGCCGAAGCCATAGCTCACGGTGAATGCGACGCTGTCGTCGTCGCTAACTTCGGTCAAGTCGCGGTGCCGACTGAGGATGTGTCCGCGACGGATTCGCCGTTGAACCGATGCCCGGTTGCCCTAGCGTCCGGCCATGCAGCACTCACCCGGATTTCTCGCCCTCGTCAGCGACGCCAAAGCGCGTGTCCGCGAGCTCAATGTCGCCCAGGCCCGCGCCCGCCTCGCGGAGAATCAGCAGGCCGCACTCATTGACGTGCGCGAAGAAAGCGAGTGGGCCGCCGGCCACGCGGCCGAAGCGCACCACCTCGGCAAGGGCATCTTCGAGCGCGACCTGGAAACGCGGTTCCCCGACAAGGAGCGCGAACTCATTCTGTATTGCGGCGGCGGTTTCCGCAGTGCGCTCACGGCCGATGCCGCCCAGAAGATGGGCTACCAGCGTGTCTGGTCACTGGACGGCGGTTACAAAGGCATGGTTGCGGCGGGTTGGCCCATGACCCGCTGAAGCAGCTAAATTTCACCTCTGAAAACACAAAGGCGGCCCGATGGGCCGCCTTCGTCGTCCTGATCCCGTTCGCAGGTCAGGCCTTGTCCTGAATCATCTCCATCTTGGCACCACTCAGCAGGCGTTCGACGAAGTTGGTGGTGTAATGGCCGCGACGGAAGTCGGGGTCCTGCAGAATGGCCAACTCGAATGGGATCGTGGTCTTGACGCCGGTGATCATGTATTCGGAAAGCGCCCGGCTCATCTTGTTCATGGCGTCGGCACGGTCCCGGCCGATGGTGATCAGCTTGCCGATCATCGAATCATAGTAGGGCGGAATCGTGTAGCCGGCGTAGGCATGGGAATCGAGCCGGACGCCGCCGCCACCCGGCGCGTAATACATTTCGATCCGGCCCGGGCTCGGCCGGAAGTCGCCGAAGGGATCTTCGGCATTGATGCGGGCCTCGATGGCGTGGCCTTTGAACTGCACGTCGCCCTGGCTGATGGAAAGTTTCTCGCCCGCGGCGATCAGGATCTGCTGCTTCACCAGGTCCACCCCGGTGACTTCCTCGGTGATCGGGTGCTCGACCTGAATGCGTTTGTTGACCTCCAGGAAGTAGAAATTGCCGGAGTCGTCCGCGATGAATTCCACCGTGCCGGCGTTGGTGTAACCGGCGGTCTCGGCAATCCGCAGGGCGGCTTT
>CAIWAH010000194.1 GCA_903910585.1 uncultured Verrucomicrobiota bacterium | reverse complement strand
CGATCTGCTCCCGGCCAACGCCGACGCCCACCTCCGCCTCGTCCCCAACACCGACCTCTTCTACCTCACCGGCGTCGAGCAGGAGGAAAGCATCCTGCTCCTGTGCCCCGACGCCGCGGACGAGCGGATGCGCGAGATCCTGTTCCTCCGCGAAACCAGCGAGCTCATCGCCATCTGGGAAGGCCACAAGCTCACCAAGGAGGAAGCCCAGCAGGTCTCCGGCATCCGCCGCGTGGAATGGCTCTCTGCCTTCCCGACGATCTTCCACAAGCTCATGTGCGAGGTGGAGCACGTCTATCTCAACACCAACGAACACAAACGCGCGGAGGTCGTCGTCGAGACCCGCGAGGCGCGCTTCGTGAAGTCGGTGCAGGAACGCTACCCGCTCCACGACTACCGCCGGCTCGCCCGGCTCATGCACGCCCTGCGCGTCATCAAGTCGCCCACGGAGGTCGAGCTGATCCGCAAGGCCTGCGACATCACCAAGGCCGGCTTCGAGCGCGTCTGCCGGTTCGTGAAGCCCGGCGTCAACGAAGCCGAGGTTGAGGCCGAGTTCTCCCACGAGTTCATCCGCCGCCGCGGCGCCTTCGCCTACAATCCCATCATCGCCGCCGGGAAGAACTCCTGCGTGCTGCACTACCTCGACAACCAGCTCGACTGCCGCGACGGCGACGTGCTGCTGCTCGACGTCGCCGCCAGCTACGCCAACTACAACTCCGACCTCACCCGCACCATCCCGGTCAACGGCCGCTTCACGAAACGTCAGCGGCAGGTTTACAACGCCGTGCTCCGCGTGCTCCGCAGCCAGATCGCCGGCCTCACCCCCGGCAAGAAGTGGCAGCAATGGCAGGATGAATCCGAGGAGGCCGTCGCCCGCGAATGCGTGGACCTCGGCCTGCTCAAGCCGCGCGACCTGAAGAAGCGGGTCGAGGACCCCATGAAGAAGCCCGTGAAGAAGTTCTACATGCACGGCTGCGGCCACCCCATCGGCCTCGACGTGCATGATCTCGGCTTCCTGAACGAACCGTTCGCGCCCGGCTGGGTGATGACCGTGGAGCCGGCCATCTACCTGCCCGAAGAAGGCTTCGCCGTGCGCCTGGAAAACGACGTGCTCATCACCGAGACCGGCGTCGTGGACCTCATGGCCCACATCCCCATCGAAGCCGACGACATCGAGGCGCTGATGGCGGGGAAGCGGGGGAAGAAGTAAACCGGAGCTGCAACCTGTGAATGAGCCACAGACAATCGTCTGGATGGTCCTCATCGGGGCAGTGGTCTTGTTTGGCATGGCCGCCCTGTTCAATTGGTCGCTTCAACGACGGGACGAGCTCCTCGCGGCTTGGGCCGAAAGACACGGATACCGGATCCTTGCCGCCGAGCCACGGCCCCTACAGCGAGGCCCATTCAGTTTCAACTCCACCAACAGTCAGCAGGTGTTCCGTGTAACCATCGAGCAGAGCAACGGCGACCAGCGTTCCGGCTGGGTCCGCTTCGGCGATCGCTGGTCAGGCCTTCGGAGCGACGCTGTGGAGGAAGTCTGGGACGACGAGGCTGCCCGATGCCAATCCGCTGAATGAACGCTCCAGTCGAGTTAAACTGTGAACGCCCAGATCGTTGCCGGACCGGTGTCGTTCGGAGCGCCGGCGGCGCGCCAGAAAGCAGTCCCGGGCGTGAGCCTGGGGTTGGGTCGCAACAAACCTCAAGCCCCGGCTGGGGCGGCAGAACATTCCGCCCCGTAGCCGTGCTGAGCCTACTTTTGGCCGCAGTTGTCCTCTCCAGCGGATGCAAGCGACGGATGGCGAATTCCCCAGACAGTCCTACCACCAACTCGGTCGCAACCATTGGACCACAGTTTTGGATCTACGATCTCAGCGAATATTCCTTGGCCACAAACAGCGCTGTTTCCGGCCTGGGTGGCAGGTGGCTTTCGGCCCGATTCCAGAGAAATGCCGGCCAAATAACCACCCGGGAAGCAATGATCGGACGCATCACAAACGCGCTCCGAGTCGACGGTTGGACCGCCGACCGAATCACCGATTCCAGATACGTGATGAGCCCAATATGGGAAAGGTCTCGTGACGACTTACGCTACCGAAGGCCCGCCACACCCAACGAACCGCCGCAGTGGTTCTTCGAGCAAACGGTCCATGTCAGCAACGATGGTGCGACCATCGCGATTTACTGCACTTTGGGCTGGTGAATTCTGAACTCACTCCTTCGTGAAAGAAATCATGCTTTCGCCCCAGCCGGGGCTCAAAACAGCTGACACTGTTTTCCCCGGGCTCACGCCCGGGG
>CAIWAH010000193.1 GCA_903910585.1 uncultured Verrucomicrobiota bacterium | reverse complement strand
CTCCGGGAACTCGATGGTCAGCGAGCGGCCTGCGAGCGACTGCGGATGGCCGGCTGAAAGCTGCGCCTTGAACAGCGGTTCGCCCGAGAATGCGGCCACCAAAGCTTTCCAGATGCCGTCGGCGCCTTCGCCCCCGGACAGCCCGGATGACGGTGCGGGACTGGGGGAATTCGGAACCGCGGCCGGCGCCTCAGGCGGCACAACGGGTGCGGCGGCTTTCGGTGCGGGAGCCGCGGCGGCGGCCGTTGGCGGTTCTTTTGCAGCCGGGGCCGGGCGCGGTGCCGGTTTCACCGGGGTGACGGGCGCACCTCCGGTCTCGGCGAGCACTTCGTCGCGAAGTTCGTGCAGGTGTTTGATGACGGACTCGATGCTGACGGACTCGCGGGCCTGGATGGCCTTGAGCAGCGTGACTTCTAGGAAGATCCGCTTGTTGGCGGCGTCCCGCTGGCGGTTGTCCGCCTGGCTGAGCGTGTCGAGGATGAACGTCAGCTGTTCCGCCTCGATGCGGGAAACCTGGGCCGTGAGGGCGGCCATTTCCGCCTCGCTGACTTCGAGCAGCGATTTGTCGCCCCGGCTGACCTTGAAGATGAGCAGGTTTCGGAAATGGGTCAGCAGGTCGCCCAGCAACCGGCCCAGGTCCTTGCCGCTGCGAGCCAACTGGTCGAGGAGGCGAAGCGAGTTGGCCGAATCCGAAGCGAGGACCGCGTCCGCGAGCTCCAGCAACTGGGCGCGGGCGGCGAGGCCGAACATTGAGAGCACATCGGCCTCCACCACGGTGCTGCCGCAGAAGCTGATGAGCTGGTCGAGCGTGGACTGGGCGTCGCGCATGCCGCCGTCCGCGCCGCGGGCGATGGCATGCAGGGCGGCCTCGTCGATCTGGACGGACTCCTGCGCGGCGATTCTTCCCAGGTGCTCGACGATGAGCTTGGCCGGGATCCGCCGCAGGTCGAACCGCTGGCAGCGGCTCAGGATCGTCGGCAGGACCTTCTCCGGATCGGTGGTGGCGAAGAGGAACTTCACATGCGCCGGCGGCTCCTCCAGCGTCTTCAGCAGCGCGTTGAATGCCGCCGTCGAGAGCATGTGCACCTCGTCGATGATGTAGATCTTGAACTTCGACGCGGCCGGCGCGAAGCGCGCCGTGTCCCGGAGTTCGCGGACCTGCTCGACGCCATTGTTGGACGCACCGTCGATCTCCAGGACGTCCAGGGAACGGCCCTCGGTGATTTCCTTCACCCGCGGGTCATCATCGGCAAATTCCGGCTTCGGGCCGCCGGTGCAGTTCAGTGCCTTCGCGAAAATGCGGGCGAGGGTGGTCTTGCCCGTGCCGCGCGGTCCGCAGAACAGATAGGCGTGGGCGATGCGACCGGAGCGGATGGCGTTGGCCAGCGTCGTCGTGACGTGCTCCTGGCCGACGACATCCTCAAACCGCTGGGGGCGGTATTTTCTGGCGATGACCTGATACGACACGGCGCGATGGGCGGTTGCTGAACTCGGAGATGCGTTGAAGTCCACCCGACGGCGCGTGGACCCGCGAAGGAAAGTCGGTTGGCGCCGAAATCACAAATCGCAAATCACGCGGTGAAGTTCGGGACTCACGGAGGAACGGTGAACCGACGCGGAACAATGAATCAGCTGCGCCCGTTCCGGCGGCGACCGAAGCGCTCACCGGAGGATGAGAAGGGGAGGAAAGGCCAGGGTGACCACGGCAGACGGGAGCAAACTACCGTTGCTGCCTTCCGGCCCTGGCGGGGTTCGTAAGTCCGCGTTCCATGGGCCCTGGCGGCGCGGAAGGTGGAGAACCGGATTGCCGAGGGCAAGCCTGACTTCGGGATTCCGTCGGCGTCGCAAGCCCGGGGACGGGGAGGGACTTTGACACCCAGCCCGACCTACCTAACCTGCCTGCCGATGCGCATCATCCGCCATTCCGATCCCGACTACTCGCGCCAATTGGACGCCCTGTCCGCGGACTCCAGCCTGTTCGACTCCGTGATTGAGGACCGCACGTGGGCGATTCTGCAATCGGTCCGCGAACGGGGCGATGCGGCCCTGGTCGAGCTGACCGAGCGATTCGATGGCGCGAATCTCGCCGCCGACCAGCTGGCCGTGACCTCGGCCGAACTGCTGAACGCCTCATTGCAGGCGGACGATTCGCTGCGGGCGGCGGTCGCAGAAGCCCACCGCAACATTGCCGCGTTCGCCAAGCGTTCTCTGCGGAAGCCGTGGGAGATGCGGAACTCCCATGGCGGTGTCGTGGGCGAGAAGTTTGACCCGTTTCAGCGGGTCGGCATTTACATTCCGGGCGGCACCGCACCGCTGGTCTCGACCGCGCTGATGACGGTGACGCTGGCCAAAGTGGCAGGCTGTTCCGAGATCGTGGTCTGCACGCCGCCGGGGAGGGACGGAAGCATCAATCCCGCCCTGCTGTTCGCTGCGCGCACTGCCGGCGCGACCGAGGTGCACCGGGTCGGCGGCGCGCAGGCGATCGCCGCGCTGGGTTACGGGACCGCCAGCATCCGGCGCGTCCAGAAGATTTTCGGTCCGGGCAACGCCTACGTGGTGGCCGCCAAACGGCTGCTGTTCGGACAGGTCGCGGTGGACCTGCTGCCGGGGCCCAGCGAAGTGTGCGTCCTCGCGGATGATTCGGCGAAGCCGGCGTTCATCGCGGCCGACCTCCTCGCGCAGGCGGAGCATGGTTCCGGTCACGAGCGCGTCTGGCTGGTGACCCCGTCGGCCAAACTCATCCGCGCGGTGGAAAAGGAAGTCGCGAAGCAGCTGAAATCCCTGACCCGCCGCGACTTCATCGAGCGGATTCTGCGCGAAAACGCCACGATGATTCAGACCAAAGACCTGGCGGCTGGGATCGGATTGGTGAACCACCTCGCGCCGGAACACTGCGAGGTGATGACGAAACAGGCGCGGAAGGTGTCGGCCCAGTTGGTGACGTCCGGAGCGATCTTCCTCGGCAACGATTCCCCCACGGTGCTTGGGGACTATGTGGCCGGTCCCAGCCACACCCTGCCCACGGGAGGTGCCGGCGCCTCGTTCGCCGGCCTGACGGTGGATCAGTTCCAGCGCCGGACGAGCATCGTCGAGTATACCCGGCCCGCGGTGAAAAAGGCGCTGGGCGCGGTGAGGAAGTTCGCGGCCCTGGAGGGGTTGGACGCTCACGGGCGTTCCGCCGAAGTGCGCTTGGACTGATCCCCTACTGCACGCGGATCAGCACGACCGTCAGGTCGTCATTCTGCGGGTCGGGCGCGGTGAAATCACGGGCCGACTGACAGAGCAGTTGCACGAGTTCGGTGAGCGGTCGTGCGCGGTTTTGTCGGACGACTTCGAGGGCACGGGCGGTGCCGAAACATTCGCCGTCGCTGCGCATCGCTTCGTCAATGCCGTCGGTCAGGAGCAGGATGATGTCTCCGGATTCCAGCTGGAGCGTGGGACCGTCGGCAACCTGAACCTCCCCAAGCCGCCCCAAGGCCCGGCCGGTGCGTTTGAGCGTGGCCTTCACTTCGCCGGTCGCCGACAGCACGTGGGCCGCGGGATGTCCGGCATTGGCGAACGACAGCTGGCGGGCGACCGGATCGAGGCGGATGAAGCACAGGGTGATGTAACGCTCGCTGCCGAGGTCCTCGCGCAGCAGCCGGTCGGCTTCGTTCAGGATCGCCGCGGGCTGGGGATGGCGTTTGGACAGCGGCCGCAGATACGCCCGGGCTTCGGCCATCAGCAGCGCCGGGCCAATCCCGTGCCCGCTCACATCGGCCACGACGACGCCCAGGCCGCCGTCGGTCATGGGCAGGTAGTCGAAGTAGTCGCCGCCCGCCTCGGCCGCCGGCTGGGATGTTCCGGCCAATTCGAAACCGGCCAGTTCCGGCGCGGATTTGGGAAACAGCCGTTGCTGGATTTCGCGGGCGGCCGCGAATTCTTCCCGTGTCTTGAGGAGTTCCCGCTCCACCCGGCGCCGTTCGGTGACATCCCGGAAGAAGAAGACGACCCAGAGCTGATCGCCCATGCGCATCTCGGTGACGGCTGTGTCGATTTCGATGATCGAACCGTCGGGTCGCCGCGCCTGCGTCGCGACCATTCCCGCCTGACCCCGATGGTTCCACCAATGTCCCGGAGGCAATTGGGCCGGCTGAAGCGCATCCAGACCATGTCCAACGAGGTCTCCGGGGGTGCGCCCAAAAACCGCAGCCACCGCCGGATTGGCGAACTCCACGAGGCCCAAGAGGTTGACGAGCAGCACCGCATCCGTCGAGTTCTCCCAAACAGACCGGTAGCGAAGTTCACTGTCCCGCAGAGTGGCTTCGGCATCCCGCCGGGCGCGGCGGACGGAGGCGTCCTTGAGTTCCCGCTGGACCGCCGGTATCAGCCGCCCGGTGTCACCCTTCTTCAGGAAGTCCTGGGCGCCCGCCTTCATCGCCTCGATGGCGACGCCTTCTTCGATGCCTCCTGAGATGATGATGAAGGGAACGTCCAGTCCGGTGCCTTGAAGCAGTTGCAGCGCTTCCGGAGCGCTGAACCCAGGCATGGTGTGATCGCAGAGAATCAGGTCCCAGGGTTCGCTCCGCAGTGCCCCGGTCAGTTCGTCCGGTGTGGACACCCGGCGAAAGCCAACCTGCCAGCCTCCGGTGCGGAGTTGGGCCACCAGAATCCGCGCATCGAACTCGGAGTCTTCGACCACCAACACCCGCAGAGGCGCGGAAGCCCCGGAAGGCGACGCGGGGGCCGGACTCGCCTGCATGGTCTCTCCGGCCCGCGGTTGGCTATCCGTTTTGGCGGCGGCGCAGGAAGAGCACCGTGACGCCGCCTGCGGCGAAGAGGGCGACCGCGCCCGGTTCCGGAACGGCCGTCAGTTTCGCGTGGAAGTTGGCGCGGTTGGGCGGGATGACGAACAGGGCCCACGAGTCCGAACGCAACGGATCCGTCTTGCCCCAGTAATCCGAGTAGCTTCCCAGCAGGAACGTCCCGTTGGAGGTCGGCAACACCGCTCCGACCGTGACCGGATCGGAAATCGTCAGGCCCGCCTGGCTGGCGCCGGTGAGGCCGTTGAACTGGATGGACCAGGTGATCTTGTCGGGAACGACGATGTTGGGAACCGAAAGGGTGACTTCGCGGAATTCCTTGTTGCCGAGCACCTGGAAAGGCGCGCTCTCCCACAGAAGCGTCTGGGGCATTGGAGCGGCCGGTCCCGACGAGGGGACATGGAGCCCGCCGTCGTTGGCATAGAACCGCACCACGGCATTGGCTCCCGGAGAGGTTCCCGGAGCGATGTCCCCGAAGTATTCGAAGACAAACGAGGTGACCATCCGGGCGCTTCCGGCGAGGGAAATCTCGTCGCCGATCTCGATCTGGCGGCGGTTGGTGGGACTGATGTTGGACACCCACGTGTCGCTGCGGTTGGAGGTGCTGTCGTAAACCACGGTGCCGTCGGCAGCCAGCGCGGACGAAACGACCAAGGTGGTGCCCAAAACCAGACCGGCAGTGCGGGTTCCTGCGCGGAGGAATGTGTGAATGTTCACGTCGGAATCAGTCTTCGGCCGCCCCAAACCATGGCTCAACCAGTATTCAGTTTGGACCGGACCGAACGGACTGCGGGATAACTGGGGCATTGTTCGACCCGGGTCAAGCTCGGGCTCCCGGGTTGTGTGCGCGTCTCCGGTTTCTGGGCGCAACTCGACACTTTCGGCTTTCCCCGGTTCCGCGCATCCTTTTGCCCATGAAACTGTCCGAACTCCATCTCGGCATGGACGTCATGCACCCGCAATACGGCCGCGGAACCGTCAAGGCGATCAACGAATACGCGGCGGAAATCCTCTTCACCGACGGCCGCAAGCCGGTGGATCCCGAGGCCAGTTCGGTCGTGCCGGCCGAAGCTCCTGTGGCCGCCGGCGCGGCGGCGAAGCCGTTGCCCGACGTGATTCGCGAGACCGTGGCTGCGCTCGTCGCCGAGTTGGGCCTCGAAACGCCCGATGCCTCGGTGAATGAACTCGGCAAACGCTGGGTGGGCGGCACCATGCTCCTGAAGCCGGCGGACCCCGGGCTGCAGCCCAAGGAGGTCGAGCTGGATGTGTTCTTCCACAAGCTCGTGATGATGCGGAACCAGCTCCGCGTGCTGGAGCAGAAGATCAATGCCAGCGAAACCCTGACGAGCGCCGAGAAGTTCGACTGGCAGCAGTATATCACCCGTTGCTACGGCTCGATGACGACCTTCAACCTGCTGTTCCGGGACAAGGGGGGGCAGTTCGGGGAATGAGTGAGCCGACGCCGGAAGGTTTCAGTCGCGGTTCGGCAACCGAAGAAGCTTGGGACAGCCTGTTGGCCGCCGAATTTTGACCCGCTATGTTGTTCGCCTCGCTGCGAGCAACCTCAGTGGTCGATTCAGGAACCGGTTTGGTTTGGACTCCGGTTTTTCGAGGTTCGTGCCCGCAGCTCAGCCTTTTTCCTCATTCCCTCAAAGTGGATCTGACGGACCGTTTCGCGGCGAGCCTGTTCCTGCTTGCGACATGGTCGGCACCGAATGGCAATCGTCTCGATTTCGCCGCCCTGCTCCTCATACCAGCGCTGCTGCTTTTTGGCTGTCCACAGTTCCCGCTGACCAAAATCGCGGCAGGTAATCCAAGTGTCGCGGTAATAGTCTGGGACTGCGGGCAAAACACTGCGGGAAACCACCTTGGAACGGTCAACCGGGATGATGGTTCTCGCCTTGAGTCCAGCCTGAAGCTTGGCCTCGCGCTTGTGCGCCCACGGATCTCTAGCCTCCCGGGCGACCTTGGCCCTTTTTCGCTGATGGCGTTTTCCCACTCGAATTGGCTGGCTGTCCGGATTGACGGGCGGTCCTACTTCTTCACGAGGTCTTTCCGTGGGAACAATGGAATCGGCGCACCGACTTTGTGGCCGGGCTGAAGTCCACCCCAAGTGGCCAGTCTCCAGTCTCCGGGAGTGCCGGGCAGGTTCAACTGGGCAAAGATTTTCTCCGAAGTTCCGGGAATGAACGGCCAGAGCAGCACGGCCAGCACGCGGCAGCTTTCCACCAAGTTGTAGAGCACTTCATCGAGCCGGGCCGCTTGGGCCGGGTCTTTGGCGAGGCTGAACGGTTTGGTTTGCTCAACGTAGAGGTTGGCGCGGTTCACCAACGACCAAATGGCGACCAAAGCGTCCTGCAAATCGTTGCCAGCCAGCTTGTCGGCGGTTTCTCGGGCAGCGGCTTCGGCGTCCGCGGCGAGCTCGCGGGATGCTGCCGGCACCACGCCGTCGCGATACTTGTTCAGCATGTTGACTGAACGGTTCAGCAAATTGCCCAAGCCGTTCGCGAGTTCCGCATTGTAGCGGGACTTGAAGCTGTCGTCGGTCCAGTTGCCGTCCGGGCCGATGGCCAGTTCGCGCACGACGTAGTAACGGAACGCGTCGAGTCCCCATTCGGTGATCACTGAGAACGGGTCCACCACGTTGCCGGTGGTTTTGCTCATCTTCTGTCCGTCCTTTTGCCACCAGCCGTGGGCCAAAATGGTTTTCGGCAGCGGCGCCCCCAAAGCGTGCAGCATGATCGGCCAATAGACCGCGTGGAACTTCACGATGTCCTTGCCGAGGAGGTGAACGTCCGCCGGCCACGCGGCCAAAGCAGACCCGGTCGTCTTGGAATCCGTGGCCGGCGGAATCTGCGCGGCCGGATCGCCGGCGGCGGCCGGAACCGAGTAGTAATTCAACAGCGCGTCAAACCACACATAGCTGACGTAGTCGGGATCGAAGGGCAGGGGAATGCCCCAGCCCAGCCGCGCCCGGGGGCGGCTGATGCACAGGTCGCCCAGTTTCTCGGAACGCAGGAAACCCAGGATTTCATTGCGGCGCGATTCCGGCTGCACGAACGCGGGATTTGCCTCGATGTATTCGAGCAGCCACTGTTGATGCCGGCCCATCCGGAAATACCAATTTGCTTCCTGAAGCTGAACGACATTGCCCCAACGCGCATCCCAAGTGCCGTCCGGATTGCGGTCCTTGTCGGTGAGGAAGGTTTCCTCCTTCACCGAATACCAGCCATCGTAGGCTTCCTTGTAGAAATGCCCCTCGGCGTGCAACCGGCTCAGCACGGCCTGCACGACCTCCCGGTGGCGGGCCTGGGTGGTGCGGACAAAATCGTCGTTGGACAGGCCGAGCACCCGGGTCAGTTCCTGCCACTGAAGGGCCAGACCATCGCAATAGGTCTGCGAATCCTTGCCTTCCGCCTGCGCTGCCTGCTGCACCTTCTGGCCGTGTTCGTCGAGGCCGGTGAGGAAGAACACGTCCTCTCCCATGCTGCGCCGGGCGCGGGCGATGACGTCGGCGAGGACCTTTTCGTAGGCGTGGCCGAGATGCGGCGCGCCGTTGACGTAGTCGATGGCGGTCGTGATGTAGAACCGTTTTCCCATGGGCCGGGCATCTTGGAGGAACCCGCCCCCGATGTCCAACGGTGGAACGGTGTCCACCGGTCGCCCGGGCCGGATTCCGACACGGACTGCTTGTGTCGGCGGGCGAGTTCCGTTACCAGTCCGCCCGCAAAATGAAGACGTTGCTTACCTGGGGTTTCTTTGTCGGCTTCGCGGCACTGCTGGCGGCTGGCGTCGCGCTGGCGGTCAACGGCAAGGGCATGGCCGTCATGCTGATCAGCTTTCTCGTGTATCTGGGCCTGTTCATCAAGCTGGGCTGCCTGCCTTCCTCGCACTGACCGGTTCCGGGGGCCCAGTCGTTTGGCTTCGCCTGATGCCAGGGGTCCTGATCGATTGTCGTTTCGATGAGCAAAAAGTCCCTCCCCGCTGCCACCCCGGCGCCCCGGCTTCGATTGGGGCTGCCCAAAGGGTCGTTGCAGGATGCCACGCTGGAAAAGATGGCGAAAGCCGGCTGGAACATCTCGGTGTCCAGCCGCAGCTACGAACCCTACGTGGATGATCCGGAACTCCAAATCCGGCTGATTCGGGCACAGGAAATCAGCCGCTATGTCGAGCTCGGCTACCTCGACGCCGGCATCACCGGGCACGATTGGATCCAAGAAAACCACAGCAAGGTCCACGAGGTTGGCGAGTTCATTTTCAGCAAGTCCACCCGCCAGCCGACCCGGTGGGTGTTGGCGGTTCCCGAAGAATCGCCCATCAAGTCGGTCAAGGATCTCGCGGGCAAACGGATTGCGACGGAAGTGGTCGGCATGACCAAGCGCTGGCTGAAAAAGCACGGCGTGAAGGCCGACGTGGAATTTTCGTGGGGAGCGACCGAGGTGAAGGCACGGGAATTGGTGGACGCTATCGTGGACGTCACCGAGACCGGCTCTTCACTTCGGGCCAACAAGCTGCGAATCGTGGACACCCTGCTGGTGTCCACT
>CAIWAH010000192.1 GCA_903910585.1 uncultured Verrucomicrobiota bacterium | reverse complement strand
GGCCTTTGGCGCGGGCGACGGCGCCGCCGGCAACGGAACCGGCTACGGCACCGCCTTCGCCCCGGCGGAGCTCAACCCCATCGCGGACCCGCAACTGGCCGGCATCAGCCGGGCCCAGGACGGCGGCCTCGACCCCCGTCCAGCCCCCGCTGGCCCCGCCTACTCCGGCCTCAAGGATCCTACCGACCCCTTCTTCGCCAAGGTCACCTTCAAGGGCGCCTTCGGCGCTGGAAACTGGGCGCTCGACTGGACGGCGCTGGGCAACAACGGAGTCTTCAAGGCCGTTCCTCCGGCCACCGAGACGGTAGTATCCGGTGGTGGCATCACGATAAGCGCCACGCCTCCAGCCGCATTCGGGGACGTCTCCCTGCTCACCAACATCGTCCACGACGAAGCCGCCAAAACCATCACGGCCGACCTCCCCACCGACCAGTCCAAGCCGGGCTTCCTTGTCATCACGCCGGCGGTGACTGTCTCCGGGGTAACCGTTGAAGGCGGGAAGCTCACGGTGAAATACCAGTGACCATTCCGCCCGGACTCCACCGGGTGTGACTTCTTCCACCGCGAACGGACCGGATTATCCGGTCCATTTTTTTACGACCCTGCTGTAACCGATCCGAAATGAAAACGACACCGGGGCGACGTATTTTGGTCGCCAGTTCTTAACTCTACCCGGCTTGCCCGGCGCCCAGCCGGTTCGCTCATACTCCGGCGTCCCAGATTTGGGGCACAAGAACAGGAACCTCCCCGAGTATGCATCACTACACTATCCGCCTCCGGGCGCTGTGCTTGGCTGCGACCTGCGTGGCACTTGCCACCCCGGTGGCATTCGCGCAAGTCAGCGACTACGCGCTCGTCCACAAAGTCACCCTCACTGCCGGCGCCAACTTTGTGAGCGCACCGGTCCATCATCAGGCCGCATTTTCCGGCACCGTCGCCAGCGTCAGTGGCGATGTGATCTCGTTCGTTGAAACCCAAAACTGGACCGTTGACCAGTTTGGGCCGTTTACGCTCCCAGGTGCCTCCAGCCCCAGCGCCCAATACATCCTGCTTGTGACCAAGGATGCTTCCACCAGTCCCGGCGTGGCCGGCGATTGGTGGCCGGTGCAGTCCAACACCGCCTCCACCGTCACCCTCAGCCCCGACGGCGATACTCTGTCCGCCATCCTGGGTGTCGGCGACAAGATCGAAGTTCGTCCGCTGATTTCTTTGGCGGACCTCTTCGGCACCGGCGCCAGCGTGGCGATCACCAAGGACAACGATCTCGACCCGGTAACCTCGCAGGAGGATATCATCCGCACCTTGGCCGGAACCAGCTTCGTAGACAGCATCTTCTACCATGATGGTTCCTTAGACACCGAAGGCTGGTATGTAAATGGCAGCCTCGTGGACGCCTCGCAGGTTCGCTTCAATCCGGGCGAACCGCTGATGTTCTTCCGCAAGACCGGGGCCGCTGCGCTGAACGTCGCCTTCAAGGGCCGCGCACAGACCACCCGTCTGACCACGTTCGTGAAGTCCGGGGCCAATCCGGTAGGCGTGGTGTATCCGGTCAACTCGCCGATCGGCACCAACAACCTGCTCGAGTCCGGACTGAACACCGACAACGATCTTGACCCGGTGACTTCCCAAGAGGATCTCGGTCGCGGGGTCGCGGGCACCAGCTTCACGTCGTCGTTCTTTTACCACGACGGTTCGTTGGACACCGCGGGCTGGTATGTCAATGGCAGCCTCGATCCGGCTTTCGCGTTTGAGCCCACCAAGGGCTACTTCCTGTTCCGCAAGACCGGCACCGGCACCCTGCGCTGGCGCGAAGCGGTCCCTTTTGCTCCCTGATCAACCACGAAATCTCACTGCCATCATGAAATCGCTATTGCTTGTAACTGCGGCGTGCGCCTGCTCCCTAGTCGCCAATGCTCAATTGTTCTCGGTGGACATAAAGACGGTGTCGTCGGACCTCGGAAGCGCTGACGCTTCAGCCGGGGCCAACCGCCTGTTCATGGATGCCGGACTGACCACCCGGGCCCCGATTGGGACCACCCTGTGGTTCGTGGCCGACACCGACCGAAATGGCGTCAACCTGAGCCCGGTCGAAGGATCTATCCTCGGGGCCGATGACCAGTTGGTATTCGCCGATGTGGTGGACGGCGTATCCGCCGGAAATCAGATCGGACGGTATCTGAAAAGTGGCCTGTCCATCAGTGACCCTTCGAACGACATCCGGAACGCCGACATCTGGGTTTATCTCTGGAACGGAACCGGTGCTGGTTTCACCCCCGTTGCCGGAAGCACGTTTGGCGCCCTCAACACCGGCACCTTCTCGGTGCCCGCCATCGGCAACGGTTTCTGGGCGATTGACGGCAATGTCATCGCCTCCGCGAACACGGTTTCCCCGGTGCCCGAGCCGGAAGAATACGCGGCGCTCGCCGCCTTGGGCTTGGCCGGCTTCGCCGCCTGGCGTCGTTCCCGCCGTTCATCCAACGCCTGATCCATGACTCCAGGATTCATCATGAAATTCTCCCAACTCTTCCGCAGTCTCGCGGTCGCCGCCGGCCTGCTGGCCGCTACGGCCACCCAAGCCGACACGGTCAACGTCAGCGGCTTCCTCACCGGTGCCCACCGCTGGGTGGCCACCAACACCTACGTGATGACGAACTTCACCTACGTCGTCTCGAACGCGGTGCTCACCATCGAGCCCGGCACCGTCGTCAAGGGTGTCGCTGGCTCCGGCGGCTCCGGCACAGGCTCCGGCGCGAACGACTTCGGGTGCCTCTTCGTCTGCCGCGGAGGCAAGCTGATTGCCGCCGGCACGGCCCAGAGTCCGATCATCTTCACGGCGGAAGAAGACGATGTGATGGATGCCGAAGACCTGCCGTTCCCGACGCGTGGCCGCTGGGGTGGCATCGTCCTGTTCGGCAATGCCCGCATCAACAACCCGGCCTTCACCACCGCGGCCGCCGACTACGACATCTACGAGGGCCTCCCGGACAGCACCTACGCCAGCACCGGCGAGTTCCTGCACCGCTTCGGCGGCAGCAATGACGACGACAGCTCGGGCGCTCTGCGCTACGTCTCCATCCGCCACGGCGGCAAGCTGCTCACCACCGACAAGGAAGTAAACGGCCTCTCGCTCGGCGGCGTTGGCCGCGGCACCACCGTCGAATACGTCGAGACCTACTGCATTGCCGACGACGGCTTCGAGTTCTTCGGCGGGAGCGTGAACACGAAGTATCTGATCTCCGCCTTCAACGACGACGACGCGTTCGACACTGACGAGGGCTACAACGGCAAGAACCAGTTCTGGTTCGCCATCCAGGAACCCGGCAAGCGTGACGAGGGCTCCGAGCAGAACGGCCAGCCCAATTCGCCCGATGTGATCGTGGACGACGCCACGCCGCTCTCCACCTACGAGGTTTACAACGCGACCTTCATCGGCGCGGGCACCACGGGCTCCGGCAACGACGCCCTCAACATCCGCCGCCGCAACTTCTGCAGATGGTATAACGGCATCTTCACGGAATTCCAGGGCAAGCGTGTGGACATTGACGCCACCTCGCAGCCCGACATCCGCAACAACATCTTCCACAACTTCGTGGGTGGAAACGGCACCGGCTACGGCGGCGCCTTCGCGCCGGCCGCCGACAATCCGACGGACAATCCGCTCCTCAAACGGATCGACCGCGATCAACTCGGCCTTCTCGACCCACGCCTCCAGGACGCCAGCCCTGCATTTACCGGCGTGAAGGAGACTCCGCGCGACGGCTTCTACACGCCTACCAGCTACAAGGGGGCCTTCAGCGCCACCGACAACTGGATGCAGTGCTGGACCGCACTGGCCGCCAACGGCCACATCGCCGCCAACACCAACGAGGTCCGCCTCGCTGGCATCCTTACCGGTGCCCACACCTGGTTTGCCACCAATACCTACATCCTGACGAACTTTACCTATGTCGTCTCGAACGCGGTGCTCACCATCGAGCCCGGCACCGTCGTCAAGGGTGTCGCTGGCTCCGGCGGCTCCGGCACAGGCTCCGGCGCGAACGACTTCGGGTGCCTCTTCGTCTGCCGCGG
>CAIWAH010000191.1 GCA_903910585.1 uncultured Verrucomicrobiota bacterium | reverse complement strand
CGGGTCCATCGGTTCGTCCAGAACACTCAACGCGAGTTCAGCGGCCCGCGCCGTCGGAATC
This sequence comes from uncultured Verrucomicrobiota bacterium, assembly GCA_903910585.1. GTDB lineage: Bacteria > Verrucomicrobiota > Verrucomicrobiia > Limisphaerales > UBA9464 > CAIWAH01. The sequence goes on along the minus strand of CAIWAH010000191.1, from coordinate 2,683 downwards.
TTTGCCAGAGCGCGCAACGCTTCGAGGCGCACCTTGGGCGAGGCGTCATGGACCAAGGCGGCGAGCTTCGGGAGTCGCGCCTCGTCCGCCGCCCGCGCGGGCACGACGACCGGGGCGGCACCGAGGAGGCAAACGATGGCGAAGACCGGAACCTTCACGCGCGGAAACATGTTCGAGATTAGTCAGCTCAACCACTGCGGGACAAGGTTGCGACGCAAAATCTCGACTTTTCAAAATCCCTTTGATAAGCAGCCACAGGTCTGTCGCCTCCGCCAGTGGCCTCACTGGTCCAGGTTAAACCGGCAGCCCAACCCATGATGTCCGCCCCCTTCAACGGCAAGCTTGGCTCCGGTTCTGCCACCCGGGCTGTGGGTTTTCTCCTCGGATTGCTGCTGGGCACGCGCGGCATCCAGGCCGATCCGCCGCCCATGCAGGTGAAGCCACTGGCTGACGGCCGGATCGAGCTCAGTTGGGTGCCCACGGGAGGGAACTTGCTGCTCGAACAGGCCAACGCCGTGGGCGAAACCATCGACTGGCAGATTGCCGCCGACGCACCCGTTGAGGAAGCCGGGCGGCTCGTGGTGCGAACCCAACCGGCCGGCGCCGCGCGGTTTTACCGCCTCAGGGAAATCCTGGGAGCGTTGGTGACGGTGGAATCCACCTCGCCGCGCAGCGGGGAAGGTGGCATCGCGGTCACGCGCGAGACCGTCTTTAATTTTACCGCCCCCTTGGCGACCGGCTCCCTGCTGTCCACCGGCAGCCTTCGGGCGGTTGCGGGCGGACTCCAAGTTCTGTCCCGCGCCGAGCTTTCGGACGATCGCCGACGCGCGACCCTGTTCTACCTGGAGAATCTTCCGCCCGGCACCCAGGTGACGGTCACGTTCGATGGTGCCGGCCTGACCGATGAGGGTGGAAGAGTCATTGATCTCGATGGCGACAGGCAGCCCGGCGGCACCGTGGAACTGACTTTCGACACCGCGAATTCCGCGCCGCTCGCCAACACCGCCATCGTGGGCCGCGTCCTCGCCTCGGAGCCGGGCGCCGGTGGCGCGGACGTTCCGCTTGGCGGCGTGACCATCACCGTGGACGGCATGGAGGAAACCCTGCGCACCACAACCGCGGCGGACGGGACATTTCGCCTGATGCCCTGCCCGACGGGCCGGTTCTTCGTGAATGTGGATGGCCGCACAGCGACGGCGAGTCAGTGGCCGGCCGGCGCGTATTACCCCGTGATTGGCAAGGCGTGGGAAGCAACCGTCGGAAAAACCAACAACCTCGCCGGCGGGTCTGGGGTCATCTATCTGCCTCTGGTCGCGGCTGGCACCCTGCAGTCCGTGAGCGCGACGACCGAAACCCGCATCACGTTCCCGCCTGCCGTCATTGCCGCCAATCCGGAATTGGCGGGCGTGGAGATCATGGTGCCCGCCAACGGCCTGTTCGCCGACAACGGCGTGCGGGGAGGACTGGTCGGCCTGGCGCCGGTCGCTTCGGACCGGTTGCCGGAACCGTTGCCCGCCGGGCTCAACCACGCGCTCGACATCTCCATCCAGACCAGCGGACCGCAGAATTTCACCGGCCTGGTGCCGGCCAAGTTCCCCAATTTGCCCGACCCCATCACCGGCCTGAAACTGCCGCCGGGAGCCAAGACCGCGCTGTGGAGCTTCAACCACGACACCGGTCGCTGGGAGATGCAGGGGCCCATGACCATTTCGGACGACGGGAATTTCGCGGTGACCGATCCTGGCGTGGGCATCCGCCAGCCAGGCTGGCATGGCACCTCGCCGGGTTCGTCCGGCGGCGGCGGCCCGGGCGGCGGTGGCGGCGGATGTCCGGACGGTAGCGGCGGCGGCCAACTCCTCGAAGAGGGGACGTCCGGGGGCGGCGGTAACTGCGACTGCCCGGACGAGTCGGCCAAGGCGAAGCAGAAGGCGCAGGAATGCTTAGCGCGCGCGGCCGAGTGTGCCCTCAAGTGCTACGAAAAGTGCGGCAAGCCCGGGACCATTACCAAGTGGTGGAAAGTGCTGACCAAGAGCAAGGACTGTGTTGAGGCTGCCATGTGCTCAAAGAAATGCTCCGACGACGCCAAGAAGTGTCAGGACCACTGGCAGAAGTGCTTCTTGGGTAGCGGCGGCTTCCGACTGGGGCCGAATGCCAGGCATGCTTTGGGCGACGATCCGGTGATCGCCGAGGCCCAGCGGATCCTCGCTGACAACGAGGTCCGAATTGAGCGCTGGGAAGCCTTGGGCGTGATCCTCGACCGGGCACCTTCGTTTGAGGAGCTTTCCGCCGCCGACCAGGCTGCTGCCCTGCTCATCTGGGGGGAATTGCAGGCCCTATATGGCGACCAAGCCCCCCCGGACTACGCGGTCGAACAGCTCCGCCGCCTTTCGCAACTGGTGCTGCAGTCCCCGTTCTCCGACGAGATCTATCCGCCCGCCAGCGGCTATTATGCGATTGAGGACCTGCAATCCGGCTTGGTGCGCCGCGGGCGGACCGAGCCCCGTGGCATCATAACCGGGTTGATCCTCCGTCCTGACACCACCTTTCGGATCCGGCTGCTGCTCGGGCCGGCACTGCGTTTTCACGATCAAACCTTCGTCAGCGCAGGTGCCGGTCAGCCCACCTTTATCCCCTATGGCGACAATGTTCCGTTTCCCGCCGTGGACGCCGATGGCGACGGCAT
>CAIWAH010000190.1 GCA_903910585.1 uncultured Verrucomicrobiota bacterium | reverse complement strand
TATGACGGCGCCGTGTTCCTGTTCGACTGGGAACGCAATTGGATCAAAGCCGCCTGGCTGTCAGCGGACGGCCACCTGCGCACGCTGAGGCCATTCATGGCCGAAACCCGGTTCAAGCGCCCCATCTGCCTCCGGCTCGGACCGGATGGCGCCCTTTACCTGATTGAATGGGGCAGCAACTGGTCGAACAACCGGGACGCAGCGCTGGTGCGACTTTCCAACGGCCCCTAGCCCTTCGGCACGATTCAAAGCCCCAGCCGCTTGAAGCGGTTCTTCACTTCCTTCAGGTGGAAGTCGAGGGAGCAGAGTTTCTCCAGTTCGCCCTTCTTGAAGTGCTGGGCGACATCGGCGTCGGACTTGAGGACTTCGAGGAAGTCGGCGTCGTCGCGGCCGGCGTGCTTCACTTCCCAGGTCTTCATGGCGTTGCGCTGGACGAGCGCGTAGGCGTCCTCGCGGGTCAGGCCCTTGCGGATGAGGGCGAGCAGCACGGTCTGGCTGTTCCACATGCCGAGGCTGAGCCCGAGGTTCTTCTTCATGTTCTCGGGATAGACGAGCAGTCCGTCCATCAGGCGGGTGAGCAGGCCGAACATGTAGTCGAGCAACGTGCAGGAGTCGGGGAAGATAATGCGCTCTACGCTGCTGTGGCTGATGTCGCGCTCGTGCCAGAGGGCGACGTTTTCCATGCCGGCGACGGCGTTGCCGCGGATGACGCGGGCCAGGCCGGTGAGGCGTTCCCAGGTGATGGGGTTGCGCTTGTGCGGCATGGCGCTGCTGCCTTTCTGGCCCTTGGTGAAGGGTTCCTCGGCTTCCAGCACTTCGGTGCGCTGAAGGTGGCGGAACTCGACGGCCCAGTGCTCCAAGCTGGCGGCGACGAGCGCGAGGCAGTTCATGAACTCGGCGTGGATGTCGCGCTGGACGACCTGGGTGGCGATGGAGGCGGGTTCAAGGCCGAGCTTCTTGCAGACGTAGGCCTCGATCTTGGGCGAGAGATGGGCGTTGGTGCCGACCGCGCCGCTGAGCTTGCCGATGGCGACGACGTCGCGGACGTGTTTGAACCGGGACAAGGCGCGGACGAACTCCTCGTGCATCAACGCGAGCTTGAGGCCGAAGGCGGTGGGTTCGCCGTGGATGCCGTGGCTACGGCCGATGCAGGGCGTGAGCATGTGCTCCTTGGCCCGGCGGGCGATGACGGGCAGAAGCGTCTCGACGTCCTTGATCAGGATGTCGGCCGACTGGACCATCTGGACGGCAAAGGCGGTGTCCACGATGTCGGAGCTGGTCAGGCCGAAGTGGAGCCAGCGGCTGGCGCGATCGTTGATCTGCTCGGAGACGGCGGTGGTGAAGCCGATGACGTCGTGGTTGAGCGTCTTCTCCAGTTCCTTGGCGCGTTCGGTCAGGGCCTTGGTGTCGGCGAAGCACTTGTCCGCGCCGGCCTTCATCTTGGCGAAATCCTTCTTGGGCACGACGCCGTCGGCGACGAGGGCCTCGCTGGCCAGCAGTTCGATCTGGAGCCAGATCTTGAGCTTGTTCTCGTCGGTCCAGATGGCGCGCATCTCGGGGCGCGAATAGCGTTGAATCACGGGCCGAGTATGGGCAGCCCCGGCCCACGGGAAAAGTCCCAACCGGCCGGCCCGCCGGCAGATTTTACCGCCGAAGCAACGCTTCGCAGTGGCGCCCACTGCGGCCCTCGCGCCATGCTTGCCGCGTTCACCGTCACCGCCATGGGTTCCAGAAAGCCATCCCCATCCGACGCCTTCCGACTCGCCCGCGAATGCTACGCCACACTCGGGGTCGATGTTGACGCGGCACTCAAGGCGTTGGCCGGAATTCCCATCTCTCTGCAATGCTGGCAGGGCGACGACGTGGGCGGCTTTGAGCGTCAGGGCGGCGAACTCGGCGGCGGCCTCGCGGTCACCGGCAACTATCCCGGCAAAGCCCGCACGCCCGACGAACTCCGCGCCGATTTGGAAAAGGCCCTCTCGCTCATTCCCGGCCGGCACCGCGTCAACCTCCACGCGATGTATGGCGAGTTCGGCGGCCAGCGTGTGGATCGTGACGAGATCGAGCCCGCGCACTTCAAAAACTGGATCGCGTGGGCCAAGGCCAACCGGCTCGGCCTCGACTTCAACCCCACCTGCTTTGCGCATCCCCAGGCTGCCGACGGCTTCACGCTCTCGCACCGCGAAAAGGGCATCCGCACCTTCTGGATCGAACACTGCCGCCGCTCGCGTGAAATCGGCGCCGCGATGGGCCGCGCGCTCGGCACTCCCTGCGTCACCAACGTCTGGATTCCCGATGGCTTCAAGGACACGCCTGCCGACCGCCTCGCGCCCCGCGAACGCCTCGCCGCCGCGCTCGATGATGTGTTCGCCAAGCCCTTACCGCGCAAGCACGTGCTCGATGCGGTGGAAGGCAAACTCTTCGGCATCGGCGCGGAGAGCTGCACCGTGGGCTCGCACGAGTTCTACCTCGGCTACGCCCTTACGCGCCGGAAGCTGCTCTGCCTCGACGCCGGGCATTTTCATCCGACCGAGAGCATCGCGGACAAAATCTCCAGCGTGTTGCTTTACCTGCCAGAGATTCTGCTGCACGTCAGCCGCGGCGTCCGCTGGGACAGCGACCACGTCGTCACCCTCAACGACGACCTCCTCGCCATCGCCCGCGAAGTCGTGGCGTGTGGCCCGCACCGCGTCCACCTCGGCCTCGACTACTTCGATGCGAGCATCAATCGCATCGCCGCTTGGGTCATCGGCACGCGCAATCTGCAGAAAGCGCTCCTCATCGCCCTGCTCGAACCACCCGCCATCCGCACCGCCGAACTCGCCGGCGACAACACCGCCCGCCTCGCGCTGCAGGAAGAAGCCAAGTCACTCCCCTTCGGCGCGGTGTGGGACTACTTCTGTGAAACCCAAGGCGTGACCGCGGGCGAGGCGTGGCTGGCGGAGGTGAAGGCGTTTGAGAATAACGTTCTGAGCAAACGCGATTGAGGTCTCCCAGCTCGAATGCCTGAGAAAATTCCATCAATTGACGAATTCAAAGCGGCTTGCCTGCGAGAATTCGGCTACTTGGTCGATGAATTCGGATTCATCGAAGAACCGTTGCCGCAAGGAAGGCTTCTCGCTTCGCATTGCATAGAGCGTCTCGATGGCAAATTCATCAACGGGTTTGCGGCTTGGTTTTGGAATGGCTCTGTCAGGGTAATCGTTGAAGGAGTGAATTGGGGCCTGCACGCCGACTTGGCTTTCGAGACAGCGGACGGCCAGCGCATAGGCTTTGGGCATGTGGCCGCACAATATCGAGGATCCTTGCCAAAGCTCCCAGAGGTAGGAGGCGGGCAGCTTCAAGAGGTCAAGCGATTGGCACTCCTGCTCCGCCATTTGTGCGAACCTCTACTTCGAGGGGACCGGACAGCTCTGGAAGAGGCTCTGCGCATCCAGCGAGAGGCCACTGCGCGCCTTCGGCGTGATCTTGAACTCTTGCCTTACAAGCGGGACGCGGCAGCCGCTGGTGAGGCCTTTCGCCAGAAGAATTATGAGCAGGTCATACAGCTACTCTCACCGCACGGTAGCAAGCTATCGCCTGCTGAGAAACGCAGGTTGGAGTTTGCCCACAAGCACGTTCGATGACACCGCTTCTCCAACTCACCGCCGTCACAAAATCCTTCGGCGCTGTGCGGGCGCTCAAGGGCGTTTCGTTCGACCTGCAGGCGGGGGAGGTGCATGCGTTGCTCGGCGAGAACGGCGCGGGCAAATCCACGCTCATCAAGGTCATCACCGGCGCGCACCAACCGGATGGCGGCAGCATTGAGGTTCATGGCCAGCGCGTCGCGCACCTCACGCCCGCATCGGCGCATGCGCTCGGCATCGCCTGCATTTACCAGCAGCCCGCGCTGTTTCCTGACCTCACGGTGACGGAGAACATCGGGCTGCGCTTGGAGAACGTTCGCCCGCTGGCGCGCGTGAATTGGACCGCCCGCCGTCAGCGCGCAGCGGAGTTGCTGCAGCGCATCGGCGCGGCCATTTCGCCCAACGCCGAGGTGCGTTCGCTCTCGATGCCCGAGCAGCAGCTCGTCGAAATCGCCTGCGCGCTCGGTGCCGGCGCCCGCATCGTCATCATGGACGAGCCGACCGCCTCGTTAACGCAGAAGGAAGTGGAGTTGCTCTTCGGCGTCGTGCGCGAGCTGCGCGCCAGCGGCGTCGGCGTCATCTACATCTCGCATCGTCTCGAGGAAATCTTCGCCCTCGCCGACCGTGTGACCGTATTGCGTGACGGCGAGAGCGTTGGCACCCGGCTTATTCGCACGCCGCCCTCCCCTCACCCCGGCCCTCTCCCCTGGGGAGAGGGAGACACGCAGTCCGGCCTTCAACTAACTGAACGCGCCAGTTCCGCCGACACGCTGACGTCGATTCCCCCTCTCCCAGAGGGAGATGGCCGGGGTGAGGGGGAACGCGAGCCACGACAACTCGCCACGCCCACCTCTTCGCAGGCCTCCATCACAGAGTCGGAACTCATCGAACTAATGGTCGGACGCGAGGTCTCGCTCATCTATCCGCCTGCAGAGGGTGCGCCCGGAGATGTCGTGCTCTCGCTGAAGAACCTCGGCTGCGCGGCGAGCGGCATCCGGGACATCGCGCTCGACGTGCGCGCCGGTGAAGTTGTCGGCTTGGCAGGTCTTGTCGGTGCGGGGCGGACGGAACTCGCCCGCGTCCTTTTCGGACTCACGCCGGCCGATGCCGGTGAAATCTTTCTCTACGGCGAGCGCATCACCATCTCCTCGCCGCAGGAGGCCGTCGCGCAGGGCATTGCTTACGTGCCGGAGGATCGTCGTCGCCATGGCGTGATTCTCGAACTGCCCATCGCGCACAACATGACGATGGCCGTTCACCCGCGGCTGTTTCCGGGCTCTTGGCTGCGATTCGGCGCGGAGCAAACGCTTGCGCAGGAGTTCATCCGCAACCTCGGGGTGAAAACATCCGGTCCGGACGCTCCGGGCGGCGCGCTCTCCGGCGGCAATCAGCAGAAAGTTTCCCTCGCGCGCTGGCTCGCGACCAAGCCGCGCCTGCTGATCCTCGACGAGCCGACGCAGGGCGTGGACGTCGGCGCGAAGAGCGAGATCCACAAAATCATCCGCCGCCTCGCCGCCGAAGGCATGGCCGTGTTGATGATCTCCAGCGACCTGCCCGAGGTGCTCGGCATGAGCGACCGCATTGCCGTGATGCGCGGCGGGACAATCGTCACCATGTTGCCGGGCAAGAGCGACCCGCATGCGGTAATGGCCGCGGCGTTGGGGCAGGCCGTCGCCTGACCTGTGAGTCCCCGCGGTCAGCCGGCCGCCTTCACCGCCGATTCCCGCTCCAGCAGCGTCGGATGCGAGTAGTGCCAAGCGCTGAACAGCGGATGGGGCGTCAGGTTGGAAAGGTTCTTCTCCGTCAGTTTGCGCAGCGCCCCGATCAACGGTATGGCCGAACCCACGGCGGCAGCCGCGTAGGCGTCGGCCTCAAACTCGTGTTTGCGCGACCAGAAGTTCATCAGCGGTGACAGCCAGAAGGTCGCCGAACCGCTGAGCAGCGCGAACAGCAGCAGCGTGGGCGCCACGCCGCTGTCCGGCGCGAACCCAAAGCCCTCGGTGAACCACGCGGACCGCGCGAGCCATCCGATAACCGCGAAGCCGGCCAGTGAGCTCAGGGCCGACCAGACGAGCATCTTCGGAATGTGTCCGCGTTTGTAGTGGCCGACTTCGTGGGCGAGCACCGCTTCCAGTTCCGGCTCGCTCAATTGGGCGACCAGCGTGTCGAACAGGACAATTTTCCGGAACCGGCCGAATCCGGTGAAGAACGCGTTCGAGTGCCGGGACCGTTTGGAGCCGTCCATGACGAGGATGGTCTTGGCCGAAAAGCCGGTCCGTTCGCCCAGCGCCAGCAGGCGTTCCCGCAGGGAACCTTCGCCCAACGGGGTCAGTTTGTTGAACAGCGGCAGGATCACGATGGGAGCGAGCACCATCATCACCAACTGGAACGCCATCATCACGACCCACGCCCACAGCCACCAGCGTTCGCCCATCCAACCGAACAGTTTCACGACCAGGACCAGCAGCGGATAGCCCAGAACAGTCGCGAGCAGAAGCCCCTTGAGCCGGTCCAGCCACCACAGCCGCTGGGTGGTCGTGTTGAAGCCGAATCGTTCCTCCAGCCGAAACTGGCCCCACCAGTCGAAGGGCAGGCCCGGAAGCGCCAGAACCATCCCCAGCCCAAACAGCCACGCCGCCTGCGCCGCGGCGGATTCGCCGAGACGTTCCTGGGCCCATTCCAGCGAGCCGGGCAAAAGCCCGCTGAACAGCGCCGCAAGCGTCACCACGGTGGACCAGCCATCTTCCCAGCGGCCAAAACGCAGCTTGGCCAGCGTGTAGGCCACCGTGTTGCGATAGGTTTCCGGGGTCACGGTGTCCCGAAACGGCGCCGGAACCTCGCCGGCGTTGGCCTGGACATGGCGTTGGTTCAGGAAGCCGAGGGCGGTTTCCGCCAGCCATCGGGCCACCAGCAACCCGGCCGCCAGCGGCGGAATGAATTCAACCGGAGTCATGTGCGTCGGGACGAGGCTACCGGTCCTTCCGCCCTCGTCACAATGCCGCCTTCGCGAAGGAATCCGGAAATGCCGATTGCACGTATGCGTATCAATTATATCCTGCGGTTCAGAATCGCATGAAAGCCCTCGGAACTCTTCTTCTGATCGCCGTCCTCGCCGGCGGTGGATGGTATTTCTGGAAACAGAATCAGGGAGCCGGCGAAGCCGCGGACGCCGCGTCCAGCAGCCGTCCCTCGACCGCCGAGATTGAAACCCGGGACATCCGCTTTAGCGTCAGTGCCGCGGGCGAAATCACCCCCGCGGAGCAGGTTTCGGTGCGTCCCGAAGTGAATGGCAAGATCGAGCTGCTGCCGGTGGACGTGGGTGACACCGTGTCGAAGGAGAAACTGCTGTTCAAACTCGACGACCGGGAGCTGCAGACTGAAAAGCAGTCACAGGAAACCGCCGTGGCCCGCACCAAGCTCGAAATCGAACAGGCGGAACGGAACTACGAGCGGTCCAAGGAGCTCTTCGAGGGCAAACTGATCTCGCAGGAGCTCTTTGAGGATTCCAAGACGGCCTTTGAGCTGGCCAAGAACTCCCTCGACCGCGCCCAGCGCTCGCTGGACCTCGTGCTGGAGCGGCTGCGCAAGACCGTGGTGGTGGCGCCGTTCGACTGCACCGTGCTGACCCGCCCGGTGTCCATCGGCCAGGCGGTCAGCGGTTCTGGCGGGTTCAATTCCGGCACCGAGGTTCTGTCCATCGCCAACCTGAACGACCTCATCATCAACGCCCACATCAACCAGGCCGACGTCACCCGGCTCAAGGTCGAACAGGAAGTCGAAGTGACGGTCGAGGCCGTGCCAGGCCTCAAGATCGTTGGCCGGGTCGAGCGCGTCGCGCCGCAGGCCACCATCAAGAACAACATCAAGGGCTTCGCTGCCCGCATCCTGCTGCGCAACGTGGACCGCCGGGTCCGCCCCGGCATGACGGCCAACATTTCCATCCCCGTGGCCAGCGCGGACAACGTGGTCGCCACCCCGCTCGCGGCGGTGTTCACCGAGTTCAATCAGGAAACCAAACAGCAGGAGCGCTTCGCCTGGGTCAAGACCGGCGAACAGTGGGAACGGCGGAACATTACCATCGGGGTCAGCGACTACTTTTTTGCCGAAGTCACCAGCGGGCTGAAGGCCGGTGAAGTGGTCTCCCTCGAGGACCGGGCGAAAGACCCGAACCGCAAGCCCGACCCTGCCACGGGCACCAAGACCGGCCATGCCGGGGGCGGCTCGGCGGCATCCTCCGCTCCCAAGCCCCAGCAGGCGTCCACGCGCTGATTGCCGCGTCCTTTCCGACCACCCCGAACGCTTCCTGCCCGTGGCGCTGCTCGAACTCCGGAACATCAGCAAGATTTACCACCTCGGCGGCGAGGAAATCCGCGCCTTGGACGACGTGTCGCTGGACATCGGCGAGGGCGAGTTCATTTCCATCATCGGTCCTTCGGGTTCGGGCAAGTCCACGCTGATGCACATCGTCGGCTGCCTCGACACCCCTTCCAAAGGCACGGTCCGGCTGGATGGCGTCGAGGCGCAGAATGCCTCGCAAACGCAGCTGGCCCACCTGCGGAACAAGAAGATCGGCTTCGTGTTCCAGTTCTTCAATCTGCTGCCCAAGCTGAACGTGGTGCAGAATGTCGAACTGCCGATGATTTACGCCGGTCTGAGTGCCAAGGAGCGCCGGGAGCGGGCGTTGAAGGCGCTCGAAGCGGTCGAGATGGGCAACCGGCTCAAGAACCGCCCCTCCCAGCTCTCCGGCGGCCAGCAGCAGCGGGTCGCCATCGCCCGGGCGCTGGTCAACGATCCCAAAATCATCCTGGCCGACGAGCCGACCGGCAATCTCGATACCCACACGGGTGAGGTGATTCTGGCGCTTTTCCGTCGCCTGTCCGCCGAAGGCCGGACGGTGATCCTGGTCACGCACAACCCGGAGATCGCCGCGGTGACGCCCCGCCGGATCGAGATCCGCAACGGCAAGATCGCCGACAAGGTGGACGAACGCCTCGCCGGCCTTGACCGCACCAAACCCGGCTCCCCTGCCCCCATTTCCGTCGCATGAGCCTGTGGAGCGCGATCCTCGTCGGTCTGAAGGAGATTTGGGCGCACAAGTTCCGCTCTCTGCTCACCATGCTGGGCATCATCCTGGGCGTTTCGTCGCTGATCGCGATGAGTGCATTGGTGCAGGGCATGGAAAACGGCGCCAAGGAGGCGCTCATTGCGGTCGGCGGGCTCCAAAAGCTGAGGGTCGAGCCCCAGCCGTTGCCGATCGAGCAGCGGCATCTGCGTGATTTCGCCCGCGGCGTGACGCTGGATGATGTGCATGCCCTGCAAGCGTCGGCGCCGGAAGTGATCAAGGTTTCCCCGGAAATGCGCCTTGAACCACAGCCGACCCTGGCCGCCAACGGCAAATTCCACCGCACGTGGATGACCGCCGGTGTCTGGCCGGTGCAGTTGGAAATGATGGAACACACCATCGAGCACGGCCGCATGTTCAGCGAGGTGGACAATGAACTGGCCCGCAACGTCTGTGTGATCGGCACCAACATCCGCGATGAACTGTTCGGCAAGCCCGAGGAGACCGGCGAACCGGTCATCCCCATCGGCCAGCAGCTCACGATCAACGGTTATCCGTTCACCATCGTCGGCATGTTCCAGCACTACGAAAGCGAGGCCGACCGCAAGGCGCGGCTGCTCCGGGAACAGGAGCTTGCGGCGAAACGAGCCGCCGGCGAGACCAACTTCGCCTCCGGACCGAAACGCAGCCGCGGCTGGAACGGCGGCGGACGGCGCGGCGGCAACTTCGCCTTCTGGATCAAGAACAACACGGTTTACCTCCCGTTGAACACGATGTGGTTGAAGCTGAAATCGGGCCAGACCAACGCTCCGGCGGTGCCCACGCTCACCAACATGGAGCTCAAGATCCGTGATGTGAGCCGCCTGAACCAGGCCCTCACACAGATCCGCAACGTGCTCATGGTCACCCACCGCGGAGTCGAGGACTTCACCTTCCGCACGCAGGAGGACTGGGCCGAATCCATCAATGTGTTCATCCGCAACGCGCGCATGAGCGGTGGAATCATTGCCGGCATCAGCCTGCTCGTCGGCGGCATTGGCATCATGAACATCATGCTCGCCAGCATCAGCGAGCGCATCCGCGAGATCGGCATCCGCAAGGCCGTCGGGGCGGACGGCGCGGATGTCTTCATCCAGATCCTCATCGAAAGCACGGTGATCGCGATCGTCGGCGGCGCCGCGGGCCTGCTCACCAGCTTCGGGCTGATCAAGATCATCGGGATGATCACTCCGACCGACAACGCGCCCGTCATCACCGTCGGGTCCATGGCCCTTGCCTTCGGCGCCAGCGTGGGCATCGGCATCCTCGCAGGCCTTTTCCCCGCCTTCAAAGCGGCCCGCATGAATGTCATCCAGGCGTTGCGCTACGACTGATGAACCTCTTCAACACCATCGCCGTCGGGCTGAAGGAGATCTGGGCGCACAAGTTTCGCTCCGTGCTCACCATGCTGGGCATCATCCTCGGCGTCGCGTCGCTCGTGGGCATGTCCGCCATCATCAAGGGCATGGAAAACGGCATGAAGGAGGCCATGGTCGCCATGGGCGGCGTGGACAAGGTGCTGCTCCAAAGCCAGCCGGTGCCCCCCTGGCAGGATCACCTCGCTGACCAGGCCCCCGGGCGCACCATGGTGGACGTGATTGCGCTCAAGGAAAGCGCCCCGCTTATCCGCGTCGTCTCCCCGGAAATGTCCCTTGGCGAGGCCGTGGTCAGCCGCGGCGAAAAGAGCACCGTTCCTTCCGAGGTGGTCGGCTGCTGGCCCGCCGTGCTGGAAATGAATCTGCACGTCCTGGAACACGGGCGGTTCTTCACCGACCTCGACGAGAAGAGCGCCAGCAGCGTCTGTGTGATCGGGACCGGTATCCGCGATGAACTTTTCGGCAACCCCGAGGATATCGGGCATGAAATCATCCCGCTCGGCGAGCAGATCATGATCGAGGGACAACCCTTCACCATCATCGGCATGTTCCAGCATTACATGGGTGAGGAAGAGGCCAAGCAACGGCTCGTCGCCAAGCAGCTCAAGGAGCAACAGGAAAAAGAAGGCGGCCCGAAACGCCAGCGCGGCTGGGGCCGGCGCGGCGGCTGGGCCTTTTGGCGGAAGAACAACACCGTTTACCTGCCGCTGAACACCGCCTACCTGAAGTTCCGCGCCGCCGGTGACAAGGATGGCATTGTGGATCAGCGGCTTACCGACATCGACCTCAAGGTCGCAGATTTCAGCCGCCTTGAGGAAGCCATCCAGCAGGCCAAGAACGTCCTGATGATCACCCATCGCGGCATCGAGGACTTCACCTTCCAGACGCAGGAAAACCAGATCGAGTCCATCGACAAGCAGATCAAGAACGCCCGCCTTAGCGGGGGCCTGATCGCCGCCATCAGCCTGCTGGTCGGCGGCATTGGCATCATGAACATCATGCTCGCCAGCATCAATGAGCGCGTCCGGGAGATCGGAATCTGCAAGGCCATTGGCGCGACCGGGCCCGACATCTTCATCCAGATCCTGGTCGAAAGCATCGTGATTTCCGTGCTCGGCGCGCTGGCCGGACTGGTCGCATCCGAGCTGCTGGTGAGCCTGTTGGCCAACATCAGTCCAACGCAGAACACGCCCGTCATCACCCGGACCGCCGAGCTCATCGCCCTGGCGTTCAGCATCGGCGTCGGCGTGGTGGCTGGCCTGATTCCGGCCATCAAGGCCGCCCGCCTCAGTCCGATTCAGGCACTGCGCTACGAATAACCTGCAGACGCCGTCCGCGGCTCACTTCTGGCCCCAGCCAAAGCGCTTGGTGAACGGCCAGAACACGAAGCACGACTTGCCGATGACGCGTTCCTGTGGGAAGTCGGGCTCGCCCCAGTAACGGGAATCGGCGCTGTTCATCGTGTTGTCGCCGAAACAGAGGTAGTGATTCGGGCGGACCTGCACCTCCGTTGTTTCGTCCGGAAAGTTCGGCGTGGGTCCGGTAAATCCGGTAGTTTCCTGCCAAACCTTGCCATTCACATGGCCGGAATAGTGGTCGGACTGCGCCTTCTTTGCGGGATCGAAGCCAAAGACGTTCTGGAACCCGTGGTCGTTGGTTGTCAGCCGGCGGCCGTCGATGTAGGTGTGGCGATCATCACCGATCCGCACCTTCTCCCCGCCCAACGCCACGAGCCGCTTGATGTAGTGGGTATCCCACGTCATCCCGGGATGATGTTCGGAACGGAAGACGATCGTCTCCCCGCGATGCGGCCGGCGGAAATTGTAGGTAATGCGTTCGACGAACAGGTGGTCACCCGTCACGACGCGGCATTTCACAATGTCTTCGCCCGCCTTGAAGGAGACCTTTTTGATTGCGCGTCTGGACTCGTCGAAAATTCCCAATTGCCGCGGAAAATCATCGGGCGGGAACCAGACCACAATCTCCCCCGCCGTGGTGCGCAACGACTGCTTTTTGACAAACGGAAACACCGTCGTGGGCTTCTCCTGCCAGCCGGTGAGCTGGCAGTCCTGTTTGGCGGTGAAATGGTAGTAGCTGGCGCCGTGGATCCACCGTTCCCAGATCCGCACGGGAAGTGACGGAACATCCACCGCCGGTTGATCCCGCAGGTCCTGATACGTAACGCCCCAAAGAGTCGGCTGGGCCGAACCGGTGGGAATCACCATCGGCTGGATCAGGAACGCCCGGCTGCCGACGATGAGGATCGCGATCTCCAGGAACATCACGAGGTTCTCCCGGATGCCGGCATTCGGATAGGCCTTCAACTGCTCGTTGGCCGTCTTCTCCAGCAAGGCCATCGCCGCCTTGATCGCCGCCGAATCCGCCCCACTGCGCAGGAGCGCGTGGAATTCACGGAGGGCCGTTTCCACCACGCTGATCGCCTCGGCGCTCAGGCGGTCCCGCTGGTGGTTCAGGATCTTTTTGACGATGTCGGCCAGTTCACCGGCCTTGCGGACGGTGCGGGACGTGAGCCAGCGGAACAGATACATGCGGCGGGAAATGGACCGGAAACCGGCGCGGCGGTTCAAAACCACCCTTGCCCGGTGCCCTAGTTGGTTTTGAGAACTTCGACGAAGGCCTCCTGCGGGATCTCCACCGACCCCACAGACTTCATGCGCTTCTTACCTTCCTTCTGCTTCTCGAGCAGCTTGCGCTTCCGGCTGATGTCGCCGCCGTAGCATTTGGCCGTCACGTCCTTGCGCAGGGCGCTGACGGTTTCGCGGGCGATGATCTTGCCGCCGATGGCCGCCTGGATGGCCACCTGGAACTGCTGCCGGGGAATCACTTCCTTGAGCTTCGCCGCGAGGGTGCGGCCGCGGGCTTCGGCCTTGGTGCGGTGGACCAGCGCGGAGAAGGCCTCCATCACCTCGCCGTTCACCATCATGTCGAGCTTCACCATGTCGCTGGCCTCGTGGCCTTCCGGTTCGTAATCCATCGAGCCGTATCCGCGGGTGATGGATTTGATGCGGTCGTGGAAGTCGATGAGGATCTCGTTGAGCGGGATCTTGCAGGTCAGCATCACGCGCCGGGCATCGAGCGTCTCGGTGTGCCGGATCTCGCCGCGCTTTTCCGAGATGAGCGCCATGATGTCGCCGATGTTGTCACCGGGGCAGATGACGAACGCCTTCACGATGGGCTCGAAGATCGTCTCGATGTAGGTGACGTCCGGCAGGAACGCGGGGTTGTCCACTTCCTTCTCCGTCCTGTCGGTCATCAGCACCCGGTAAACGACGCTCGGATAGGTGGCGATGATGTCCATGTCGAACTCCCGCCGGAGCCGTTCCTGGACGATCTCCATGTGCAGCAGGCCGAGGAAACCGCAGCGCAGGCCGAAGCCGAGCGCCACCGAACTCTCGGTCTGGTAGGTGAGCGCCGAGTCGTTGAGCTGAAGCTTGGCCACGGACACCTTGAGCTGCTCGTAGTCGGCCGTGTTGATCGGGTAGATGCCCGAGAACACCATCGGATGGATTTCCTGGAAGCCGGGCAGTTCCGCGGACGGGTTGCGCGGATCGGTGATCGTGTCGCCGACCTTCACCTCGCGCGGCGACTTGATGTTGGCCGTGATGTAGCCGGTCTCGCCGACCTCCAGCCGGTCGCGCGTGTAGGGCTTGGGATTGAAGGAGCCGACCTCCTTCACTTCCACGGTGCGGCCGGAGTGCAGCAGCTTCACCTGCATGCCGGCGCGGAGTTCGCCCTTGGTGACCCGCACCAGGATGACGACGCCCTTGTAGGTGTCGAAGTAACTGTCGAAAATCAGCGCCTGAAACGACGGCGCGTCGGTGGGCTTGGGCGCCGGAATGCGCGCCACGATCGCCTCGAGGATGTCCTCGATGCCGATGCCTTCCTTGGCGCTGGCGAGGATCGCCTCGTCACCGGGGATCGCGAGGATGTCCTCCAGCTGCTGCCGCGCCTGCGGGATGTTGGCGTGCGGCAGGTCAATCTTGTTGATGACGGGGATGATGTGCAGCCCCTGCTTCATCGCGAGATGGACGTTCGCGACGGTCTGGGCTTCCACACCTTGGGCGGCGTCCACGATCAGAAGCGCCCCTTCGCACGCGCTGAGCGACCGGGAAACCTCGTAGGCGAAATCCACGTGGCCCGGAGTATCGATCAGGTTCAGCTCGTAGGTTTCGCCGTTCTTGGCCCGGTAAAGCATTGTGACCGGGTGAGCCTTGATGGTGATGCCCCGTTCCCGTTCGAGGTCCATCGCGTCGAGCAACTGGTCCTCCATGTCGCGCGTGGCCACGGTGCCGGTGCGATGGAGCAACCGGTCGGAAAGGGTCGTCTTCCCGTGGTCAATGTGGGCGATGATGCTGAAATTGCGGATGTGCGCTGCGTCCATGGATCAAAGGGCCGCGCCGGAACGGTGTCCGACGCGGCGGAAAAGCCGGCGCAAGATAACGGCGAAGCCCGTTTCGGGAAGGGCGAAATCGCGGAAGGCGATGCCCTCAAACGCCCAGTGCAGACTGGCCGCCTCCCGCCCTGCCCCGCCGAATGCCCCGCCCAGGCACCGGTGGAACGGGAAATCCAAGTGCAACCGCGGCCTTACTTTCGGCGGAATAGCCATTGCCCGGAAAACGAATCCGGGGATGATGACGCCTCCGGCAGTCTCCTCGGTCTTCCGACTCAGCAATTCCGCTCACGGTTTCCGTCACCGTGTCCCCCCGCCCGTGCGGGGCCAGTCGCCAGCCCGCAGGAACTTCCCGCGGATGGAACCCGGCCCAAAACCGTTCCGGAACCGTCCGCCGCAGGCTTCGGCCGGCCACCGCAACGTCATGAAAGAATCGCACATCGAAGTCGAAGGCACCGTCCACACCGTCCTCCCCGCGACCATGTTCCGCGTCCAGCTCGACAACAAGCACCTCGTCCTGGCGACGATCTGCGGCAAAATGCGCAAGCGCTGGGTCCGCCTGACTGTGGGCGACCGTGTCAAGATGGAGATGTCCCCCTACGACCTGAACAAGGGCCGGATCACCTGGCGGCTCCGCTGAACGGACCCCTTCGGACCGGAAAAAAGGCGCGGGCTTCAGCCCCGCGCCTTTTCCGTTTGTTGCCGTCCGGCCCGCTCACTGGCCGGTGTATTCGAGGCGCACGATCTTGGAATCCTTGTTGTCGCCCCAGTTCGTGCCGAACTCGATCAGGTAAAGGCAGCCGTCCGGCCCCAGCTCAAGGTCCATCGGGCGCTTGAACTTCGTCCCGGGCATGAACCGCTGCATCTTCGCGATGTTGTTCTGCTCATCCAGCTTCACCGCGATGATCCAGTCGCGCGTCCACTCGTAGATGAACAGCGTGTGATCGAGCTCCTTCGGCAGCTTGTGGGCCGATTTCAGGTTCTCGTCGAAGTAATACACCGGGCCCGCCATCGCCGTGCGGCCGCCGGAACCCACCACCGGGAACTTGGTCGAGGCCGACGCCGGATAGTAGATGAAGGCCGGCTGCGCGGGCGGCAGGTTCCTGATGCCGGTGTTGTTGGGCGAGTCATTCACCGGGTTGGCCGCATCGTGGAAGACCGGCTTGAAGTCCGCCGCCATCCACGGCTCGGGCTTGGCGGGCAAGGCGGGCCATTCCGCTTCCGGTTTGCCCGCTTTCTTCGCCTCGTTCCGCTTCTTGTTGGCCTCGTCGTAGGCCCGGCGCGCATCCTCGTGCTTTTGGCGGGCTACATAGTCCACCGGCGCGTAGGGCTTGTTGTTGGCGACGAACAGCGGCCAGCCGAAGAAACCCGGGCCCCGGGCCTGGTTCACCTCGTCGTGACCGGCCGGACCGCGCTGCTCATTGGGGCCGCCGGCGTCCGGACCGACCTCGCCCCAGTAGAGGAAGCCGGTCTTCTGGTCCAAGGCGATGCGGAACGGATTGCGGTTGCCCATCACATAGACCTCCGGCTTCGTGCCAGCCGTGCCCGGCTTGAACAGGTTTCCGGCCGGGATGTCGTAGCCGCCCGCAGCCTTGGGCTTCACCCGGAGGATTTTGCCCGTGAGATCGTTCGCGTTCGCGGCGGAGCGCTGGGCGTCCCACGGATAACGGCCGGGCCGCGGATCGTTCGGCGAATAGCCATCGGAATCGAAGGGGTTCGTGTTGTCACCGACCGACACGTAGAGGTTGCCCTCCGCGTCGAAGGCCAGCGAGCCGCCCACGTGGCAGCACTGCTCCCGCTGCACGGGGATGTCGATCACCGTCACCTGCGTGGACAGGTCCAGCGCGTCGCCCTTCAGCGTGAGGCGCGACACGCGGATGATGCCCGACTTGCCGCGGCCGTCGTTGCCGGTCTCCGGCAGCGAATGGTTCACGTAGATCCAGCCATTCTGGTCGAACTTCGGGTCAAGGGTGATGCCCAGCATGCCTTCCTCCAGGCCGCCGAAGACCGGCAACGTGCCGATCACCACCGCCTCGGTGGCGCCGGGCTTGATCATCTTGATGACGCCCTTGCGCTCGGCCAGAAACACCCGCCCGTCCTTGGCGACGGCCAGCTCCATGGGATCCACCAGCGTGTCCTTCAATTCGCCGCCAACCGTCCTGTCCTCGTCGAGCACCACTTTCCGGAACGACGTT
The DNA here is from genome assembly GCA_903910585.1 of uncultured Verrucomicrobiota bacterium. Taxonomy (GTDB): domain Bacteria; phylum Verrucomicrobiota; class Verrucomicrobiia; order Limisphaerales; family UBA9464; genus CAIWAH01. Next base: position 71,989 of record CAIWAH010000190.1, on the reverse strand, counting down.
TCCGGCGGCAGGAAGTTGTCACCGCGGAAGATGCCCGCCGAACCGGTCGTGGCGGTCTGCGTTTGCTGGGCGGACGCAGCCAACGCCAGCGAAAGCGAGGCCGCCAAACAGGGGAATTTCATGCGCGCCGATGGACTACCGGGAATGCCTCCGTAATCAATCAACTTTCCGGGGCTGTCCGGGAGTCTATAGAGTGCGGAATCTCCCCTTTCAGCAGCAAAGTCAGCAGTGAAGCAAGCAGCCAATCGGGTTAAGTCATCGGAACATTACTGCAACTCGCCAACACTAGGGCGTGTCTTCAAACTGGGAAGGTGAGCCAGTCGAGAACGGCTACAAGCTGGACGGAGGCGAGGAAGTTGATGTCCAGATTGTCATAGCGAGTGGCGATGGCGCGCCAGCGTTTGATCCGCTGGAAGAAGTTTTCGACGCGGTGGCGGAGGCGATAGTGGCCGCGTTGAAACGGTGCCGGCCGTTTGCGGTTGGAGCATGACGGGATGGTGGTGTTCACGCCGGCGTCCGCCATGGCATGGCGGAACGCGTCGGAGTCATAGCCTTTGTCCCCGACGATCCGTTTGCCCGCCGGAGGCCATATCTGTTCTGCGGCCTTCACGTCGGCTCGATTGCCCGCGGCCAGAGTCAGCTGCAACGCTCTGCCATGGAGATCGACCAAGGCCGTGAGCTTGGTGTTGAGGCCGCCCTTGGTGCGTCCGATCGACTGTTCCGCCTGGCCTCCGGCCGGATTGGCGGCGTCCTGATGGACTTTCACATGGGTCGCGTCCAGCGGACGCAGCGAGCCGCGGCCATTTTCGGCGAGCAGATCAAGCACGCCAGCCCAAAGCCCGGACAGGTTCCACCGCCGCCAGCGCGTGTAGACCGAACTCCACGGGCCGAACTCGGACGGGAGATCCCGCCACGGACAGCCGGTGCGCAGGCGGTAGATCATCGCCTCCAGCATTAACCGGCCGTCCTTGGGCGGACGGCCTGCGCGAGGCGGGCCCTCCTCTATCGTTAGCGAAACTTCCGGCGTCCCGTTAATTTTTTAAGCCGCTTAAACAGCGGCTCGTCCAGCTTCAGACGCAGTGTCTTTTCCATGGCGCGAGAACTTCATAAGACATTCCACTCCAACGCCTTATTCACTAATCCCAGTTTGAAGACACGCCCTAGCTGTGGACCTCAATGGAATCTCAGCCCGGTGGGCATTGTCGCAGCTCTGCGCAGGCATTATTCCCGAGATTGGGACGCGGTCATGCGATCCTGGCTCGTGTTAGACCTGCCTGACGCGAGCCTAGAGACGCCAACAGGCCGTCCACGGCGCGGCCCAAGCGGCGGGCATCGGGCAATCGCTCGCCGACCACCAACAGACGGTTCTCGAACTCCTCAAGGTGAATCTGCCGTGCATCGCGGAAATGCCGCCGAATCATGGGAATCGCCTTCGTCCACGGAATAACGGGATCCGGAAGCAGGTTGAACACCGCGGTTCCCCCGGGCAGCAGGCGTCGGCGAATCAGGGCCGGCAGTTCGGTCCACGAGACGTCCGGCTTTACTACGTCCGCCGGGGTCGCAACGGAAAGGTCCTCTACCAAGAAGCCAAATCGGGACCGGCACCGGCGCAACCACGTCGAAGCTTCTGCCCGATGGAAGGTCACCCGCGGAATCCACTGCGGGCATTCTCGGCAAAACACTTCGTAGGCCTCGGCATCGAGGTCCACCGCCACCAAGCGCCGTTGCCAACCCAGCGCCACCAACGGCGCGAGCATGCCCCCGGCCGAAAATCCGAGCAGACCAACCGAATCGCCGTTATCCAGCGCCACCATCAGGGCCGCGAGCACATCGAAGATGCTGTGGGTCGGTCCCGGGGTCACTCGGACCTCGCTGATGACCACGCCGTGCTGTTTGAGGCGCACACCGCCCCTCGTCCGGATCACCTGCATTGTCTGCACAGGGGCACCATGGAGGTTGCTGGCTGTGAAGTCATTATCCGCCCAACTCAAAAACCAGATTTCCGAAAATGAGTCTTGCACCAACCGACGCACTCCCTAACTTGCGCCCCGCTTCGTCCGCGGGGTGGAGCAGCCCGGTAGCTCGTCAGGCTCATAACCTGAAGGTCCTAGGTTCAAATCCTAGCCCCGCAACCAACGGCCCTGAAGGCAATCCAGCCTTCAGGGCCGGCCCATTTTCCGGGCCGATTCCCCGCCTCTTTTCAGCCGTCAGCCGAACCGACCGGTCAGGAAAGGCGGGCCAAATCCCACGGGCGAAAGTCCTTCAATCCCAGCCGAGAAGCATTCCGCACTGATAGGTGAGAAAGGCCAGCAGCCAAGCCAGCGCGGTCATGTAGGCGAACTGGAAGAGCGGCCATTTCCAGCCGTTGGTCTCGCGACGGACGACGGCGGTGGTGCTCACGCACTGCATCGCGAAAACGTAGAAGACCATCAGCGTGATCCCGGTGAGTGCGGAATAGACCGCACTGCCGTCGGCACGTTTCTCGGCCTTCATGGTTTCTGCGAGGCTGGCGGTTCCTTCGTCGGAATCGTCAAACTCGCCCACGTTGTAAACGACCGACATGGTGCTGACGAACACCTCCCGCGCGGCGAAAGAAGCGACGACGCCGATGCCGATCTTCCAGTCGAAGCCGAGTGGGCGCAGAACCGGCTCAATCAGGTGGCCGAGGCGGCCGGCGTAGGAATGGCGAAGAGCCGCGCCAGATTCTGCCTTGGAAACAACCGAGAGTTTATCCTTCAGTTGCGATAGTAATTGGACCGCATTGCTCTTCGACTCGTAAGACGTCCAAGAACGGAATCGGCTATCGAACGGCAAGAGGGGATCGATGCCTCCTGATTCTTGCCATTCAACGCGCTGAATCACGGCCGAGGCCGCATTCGTCAAGCCGGCCGATCTAAGCAGAATTCTCGCATCTTCGCCCGCCTCCACCAGCATTTGTCGCAGCCAGTCAGCTCTGATTCTACCGCGACCTCCTCGATCAGCTATCCGTTCATGAAAAAATAACGCTGTAAGATCATCTGCCGACTGCTTTGCGCTTACTGATTCACCGAGGACAGCCTTGATGGCAACAAGCCGATCATTCTGAAAATCACCGGCTAAACTATCTTGCTTCGGATAAGTCACCAAAAACCACAGCAGGATGTTGATGCCCAGGATCACCGTGCCGGCGCGGCGGAGGAACAGCTTCGAACGGTCCCACATGTGCCGCAGGATCACCAGCGCCACGGGACGCTTGTAGGGCGGCAGTTCGAGGATCAACGGCGGCGGTTCGCCCTTGAGCAGCGTCTTCTTGAACAGCCACGCCATGCCCAGCGCACCGACGATGCCGAGCAGATACATGCCCAGCAGCGTGAGGCCAGGCAGGCCGATGAACCCGAGCAGCTTCGTCTGCGGAATGCACGCCGCGATCAGCACGGTGTAAACCGGCAAGCGTGCCGAACAGCTCATGAGCGGCGCCACCAGGATCGTCACCAGCCGGTCCTTGGGCGACTCGATCGTGCGGGTGGCCATGATGCCGGGAATCGCGCACGCAAACGACGAGAGCATCGGGATGAAGCTCTTGCCGTGCAGGCCCACGCGTGACATCAGGCGGTCCATCAGGAACGCGGCGCGGCTCATGTAACCAGTGTCCTCCAGCAGCGCGATGAAGAGGAACAGCAGGCAGATCTGCGGGAGGAACACCACGACCGAGCCCACGCCCTTGATCACGCCGTTGGCCAGCAGGTCCTGAAAATCGCCCGGCCCCAGCGCTGCGCTGACCTTGCCGGCCAACGCTTCAACCGCGCCCTCGATCCAGCCCATCGGCAGTTCCGCGAAGCTGAAGATGCTCTGGAACATCACGGCCATGATCGCGACGAAGATGACCAGTCCCCAGACGCGATGGGTGAGCACTCGGTCCAGTTTGTCGGAAAAGCTCTCCTGGACCGTGAACGTCTCGGTGGTGACGTGCTGCTGGATGGCGAAGACCCGGGCGTAACGCGCCTCGATGGCCGCACTTCGCCAATCCACGCCGGCCGATTCCAACCGGGCGCGGGCTTCTCCCACGGCAGCCATGAGGTCGGCTGGATAGAGCTCGCGATGCGACTCAAACACCTTGTCGTCGCTCAGCAGCAGCAGCGCCTCGGCGGCGGCCAGCCGTTCGCGGTGCGGGAAGAGCGTTTGCAGCTTCGTGCCGATGGCCTGGGCCTCGCGGCCGAAGGTCTCGGGCAGCTCGCTGAAACCGCGCGGAATGACATGCTGCGTGCCCGTCCTGGCCGCGAGCGTGTTGATGGCCTGACGCAGCTCCGCGAGCCCCTGCCCTTCGCTGGCGACCAGCGGAAACACCGGCACGCCGAGGGCCTTGGAGAGGCTGTCGAGATCAATGACGTGACCGTTGGCCTCGGCCACGTCCACCATATTGAGCGCGAGAAAGGTCGGATAGCCGAGCTCGATGACCTGCGTGGCGTAATAGAGGTTCCGCTGGAGATTCGAGGCATCCACGACCACCACGACGAGGCTGGGCTCCGGCACGTCGGGCAGCCGCTGGAACAGCACGTCGCGCGAAATCTGCTCATCGAGCGACTGGGGGCTAAGCGAGTAGGTGCCGGGCAAGTCGAGCACCGTGACCGGATGCGCCGCGGCCGCGCCCTGCATGGCGCCTTCCTTGCGCTCGACGGTGACGCCGGCGTAGTTGCCGACCTTGGCGCGCAGGCCGGTCAGGGCGTTGAAGAGCGTGGTCTTGCCGCAGTTCGGGTTGCCGGTGAGGACGGCCACGAATGGCGGAGTGCGGGGCGCGGCCATGTTCAGCCTTGGGGTTTCACCATCACCAACTCCGCCTCGTGCTTGCGCAGCGACAGGTTGTAGCCGCGGACCTTGAGCTCAACCGGGTCGCCCAGCGGCGCGAAACGGACCAGTTCCACCGGCGTGCCGACGAGCAGGCCCATTTCCAGCAGCCGGGACCGGTGTTGCACTGGCACCCGGATTTCCGCCACCACGGCCTTGGAACCGGGTGTGAGGCTGGCCAGCGTTCGGAGTTCGTTCATGGGAGGAATTCGCGGTCACCGTTCACGCGGCGAGGCGGACGGTGGAAACCTGCTGCACCAGGATGCTTTCGGCGAGCTTCGCGCTCAGACCGAGACGGGCGTTGCAGACCTGGCAGAGCACGTTGTTCTGGAGCGTGACCACTTTCACGCGCTGCTCCTCGCCGAAGCCCATTTCGCGGAGCCGCTGGTTGGTCTCCGGCGCGGCCGTAAGCTGCTTGATGATCACGACACAGCCCGCACGGACCTTGCTGAGCGGGCAAAGCGGAGCCAACCGGAGGGAATCCGGAGCTGCCGCCGAAGCTGCCGAGGTGTCGCTCAAGGGATTCTCACGCTACGTCAAGCCTCGGAAGGCCGCAAACCCGGCCATTGTCGGTCGGTTGCGGTGAGTTGTCGGCGGTTTGCACCCGGGCGAGGCGATTTCAGGAAGCGGTCGAGCTCCCAAACTTTGTGCCGCAAAATCTCACTCGCAGCTTGCACTCGCCACGGACTGCACTCATTTTGCAATCGCTTTGCAACACACTGCGTTCAGCCAAACGGGCCGGGCCGCGCTTCTGCGTGGGCTGGTTTCGTTGCTGCTGATCGGTTTGGTTCTGCTGGTGGGCACCCTCTCGCGGAGTCCCGGCCTTCACGCGTCGTTCCATGACGCGGTGGACCACCACCATATCGCCTGCCCGGATCATCCCCATCCGGAAGATGATCACGACGAGGAGGCAGCGTGCGCCCTGTGCCTGTTCAATCACGGCGGCTGGCTGAATGACTGGCAGGCACCCGACTTGGTCCGGCCAATCCTTCCTGAGGCCCGGGACCAACTCTCGCGGCCGACCGATCCGGTCTCGACTTTTCGATTCACGCCCACGCTGGGACGCGGTCCGCCGACGGTCGCCTGACCTTCGCTGTTCCGGTGCCCCTAAGGCACCCGCCGTTCCCGTCCTTACGAAGTCTTTCCGGCTTTCCCGCCGGTCCTGTCCGTGAATTCATCTCGTCTCGTTCACCCGCGTTCGCCGCGCCTTGGTGCCGCCTTTACGCTGATTGAGCTGCTCGTCGTGATCGCGATCATCGCGATCTTGGCGGGATTGCTCCTTCCGGCGCTTGCTTCCGCCCGGTCGAAGGCAAACCGGACGTCGTGTGCGTCAAACCTGCGCCAGGTCGGATTGGGAATTCAGATGTATGCGGACGAGAACCGGGGTTACTTCCCGGAGACGACGCACGGCATCGCGGAGACCAACCGCTCGTGGATCTTCACGCTGCGGCCGTATCTCGGGAACACGGACAAGGTGCGGACCTGCCCCAGCGACCCCAAACGGACTGTGCGGCTGACCAATTTCGCCTCCAGCTACATTCCCAACGAATACGTGGCGGTGGACAAGGTGGACCCGTTCGGCCGGGCCCTGGAATCCTTTCGCAAGCTGGACGCGCTGAAAAGCCCCACCGAGACGATGACGATCTTCGAAGTGGCCGACAGCGTGGACGCCAGCGTCTTCAACGACCACACGCACTCCCGCAACTGGTTCAAGGGCTGGGACGCCGTGTGTGCCGACATCCAGCCGGACCGTCACCGTTCCGGCTCCGCCAGTGCCGACCATTCCTCGGGATCGGCCAATTACCTGTTCGCGTGCGGCCACGTGCTGCCGCTGAACGCCCGCTCGCTGAAGGAACGCACGCTGCGCGGGGACAACTTCGCCAAGCCGCCGGAGTGACGCTCCGTCCCGGCCTTCGTTCCGCCACCACTTCAACGTCCGTTTACGAATTCCTGTTCGTATGAAATCTCTGTCCCTGTTCACCCTTTGTTTCACCGCTGCCCTGCTCCTCCCCGTCGCCGCCCAGACCCCGCTGACCACCGGTCATGCCGACATCGGAATCGCCTATGATGCCGGTGCCTTCGACCTGCATGTCCATGATGGGGAAACCGACACCGAGTATTCGCCGCCGGCCGGCGCGGTCTTGGTCGTCGGCGCCGCGGCCCAGACCACGACGCCGGCGGCGTTGTCGGCTTTCGCCACCGTCGGCAGCAGCCTGTGGATCCTGCCGAAGACCCAGCACCCCAGCCTGCTGTTTCTCGGCTTCGGCACCGAGGAACTCACCCCGTCCGACTGGTCGGGCAATCTCACCCTCAGCCTCACGTCGGTCAGCGGCCCGGGCAACTTCGGCATCTACGACGTGGGCACATTCGGTGACATCCAGATAAAGATGAATTCGGCCGACGGCATTTCCGGCGGGGATTCGCTGTCGCTCGTGCCCGGCAGCCACGGTCATTACAACCTCACCTTCACTGCCCCGGGCGACTACACGATCGGTTTGGAGACCTCCGGCAACCACCTCATTGATGGCGCGGTAAACAGCGGAACCGTGAACTATTCGTTCACCGTCGTGCCGGAACCGGAGGAATACGCCGCCCTCGCCGCCGCGGGACTCGTCAGCTTCGCGCTCTGGCGCCGCACCCGTCGCTGAGTCCAGGATTTCGTCATCACGCGGCGGGTCGGCTTCGGCCGGCCCGCCTCCAGGTTTTGCCGCCATGATTCGCTCCCTGCTTTCTGCCATTGTCCTCGTCGCCCTGCTCTTCCAGAGCGCCGCCGCCTCCTTTGCGGACCGCGTCCGGCTGACGACCGAGCATGTGGACTTGCGGGTCGTCTTCGCCCCGGTGGGGACCAATCTGCTCGAAGTCGTGGCCTTCGACCATGACCGTGCCACCAACCATGCGGCGACCAACGTCGTATTGGTGGTCTCCGAAGCCGCCAAGCTCACTGTCCCCGGTGGCTTTCCGGAACTGGGACCGGCGGATTCGGACCTGTGGGTGCTGCCGGCGAGCCAGAACCCGGCCCTGCTCTATCTTGGCATCAGTGTGGAAGCGGGCCGGCTGCCTTCCCAAAAGATCGACCTGTTCCTCCGGCGGGCGGATGGCCCCGGACAGTGTGTCGCTTGGCAGTTTGACGGCCTGGGTGGCCTGTCGGTCAGCTACACGACCCGCGATGGACTGACCGAGACAGACCGTTTTACGCCGGTGGCGGGCGGTCACGAACACCACAACCTTGGTTTCAGCACCAACGGACTCTACACACTTTGGTTCCAAGCCCGGGCCACCGTGGACGGCACCAATGCATGGAGTCTGGAAACACCCGTCGTCTTTGCGGTCGAGCCTGTGCCGGCCGTGGTCGCAGCACCGGCAATTCTCACCGCATCAACCTCGGAGACCGGTGCCGGCCTCCAGTTGACACTGAGCGGCACCCCGGGCGCCGTCTATCGGATCGAGCACTCGTCGGACCTGAGAAACTGGGAAACCGTGAGCGATCTTACCGCCGAACCGAATACCCAACCGGTTCCACTGCCTCCCTCAGCTCAAATCTCACCCCAGTTTTTCCGGGCAGTGGTGCCCTGAGCCATTTTGATCAATGGCGCCTCGCGTGAGCGAAGTCAGGCGGCTGCCTCGAACGTTTCTCCGACCCGCAACATGAGGCCGGCGCCGCGGACCAGCACGGCGTTCTGCCCGAACACCGGCGCGCTGAACCGCGGGTCGTGGCGGTAGCCAGCCAGGGTGCGCAGCGGCTCGCTGCCGCGGACGCCCGTCTGCTGATCGGTGGTCGTCATCACGCACCGGGTGCAGGGCTTCACGACACGAAACTCGACCGCACCGCCACGCAAGGTGGCCGCCCGGTCTTCGCCGGCGACACCGAGTCCGGTCACCAGGAGGTTCGTGCGAAAGCGGTCCAACGGCATTGGATGGCCGGGCTGCAGCCGCTCATTCAGGTCGGCCAAGGTTTCCTCGCCCAGCAGCAGATACGGATACGCATCGCCGAAGTAGGCTTCGCCCGGGCTGTCCGCCGTCCACTTCGGATCGGTGCGCCGACGCTGTGCCGGATCCCAGCGGACGAGCCGGAAGTTCCCCTGCAAAAACTCCCCCAACCAGGCAGCCGCCCGCCCGCCTTCGTCCCACGCGCTCACGGTGTCGGCCCAAACCGTCGCCGGATGGGCCTTCCGAGAGGCGGCATTGAGGGGCACTTCGAGGGCTTCCATCCGCGGTGCCCGCAACACGAGGGTTTCGGATCCCAGTTCGGATTCGATCAGCGCCATCCGCGGTTCCTCCCGCTGGGTCACGAAGCCTCCGTCGGGCCGCACAACCATCCACTCGCGGTCGTGGGCAAGACCATGCGGAGTGAGCACGGACTCATTGAGGCGAAGTCCGCCGCAGGATTTGACCGGATAAATCCAGAGTCCCGTCAGGGTGGCGGTGGGCATGGGTTCAGCGGCTCAGGTCAGGCTGGAACAGGACCGTGAACTGATGGGCACGCAGGGCCTGCTCGGCGACTTCCTGATCCTCGATGCTGATCACCAGCGCGGATTTCCCGCCCGGTCGGGTGAGGAACGGATAGACGTAGTGGATGTTCAGCTCCGCTTCGACCAAGGCCGCGAGCACGTCCTTGAGCCGTCCTTCGCCATCCACCTCGACGGCCAGCACCTCCACTTCGGTAATGGGAAACCCGTGCTCCTCCAGAAGCCGGCGGGCCGCATCCGGATCGTCGGAGATGAAGCGCAGGATCGTGCTCTCGGTGGTGTCGAGCACCGTCAGCGCGAGGATGTGGACCTCGCGATCAGCCAGGCGCCGGGTCAGCTCATGGAGCCGGCCGAGGCGGTTCGGCATGAACACGCTGAACTGGATCACCGGCTCGGAATCGCGACTGCGCAGGGTGGCCACTGGCATGGCGCGAGTATCGGAGGCGCCCCGAAAGCGGCAAGCGCAACGCTCGCCAACCGGCCGACTTCGGCTAACCTCGGGGCATGTTCACGGTCATCGGCAGCGTCAACATGGATCTCACCCTGGAAGTCGGCCGGTTTCCCCAGCCGGGCGAAACGGTGCCGGGCCGAAACTTTCGCAGCGCGCACGGTGGCAAGGGTGCCAACCAGGCCTACGCGGTCGCCAAGATGGGGTTGCCGGTCGCGATGATCGGGGCCGTGGGAGCCGACACCTTTGGTGGCGAGATGGTGGCGGGGTTGGCGGAGGTCGGCGTGGATACCTCCCGTATCCTGCGGCGCGAAACGGAGGCCTCGGGCACGGCCCTCATCACCGTGGATGGTGCCGGCCAGAACCAGATCGTGGTCGCGGCCGGTGCGAACGAGACCCTGACGCCGGCGGACATCGAAGCCGCCCTCGGCGACCTGCGGGATTGCCGGGCGCTGCTGCTCCAGTTGGAAGTGCCGTTGGATGCCGTCCGAAAGGCCATTGAGCTCGGGCATGCCGCGGGCGTGCCGGTGTTCCTCAACACCGCGCCGTGCCTGCCCCTGCCCGACGTCGTGCTGAACCGCTGCACCTGGATCATCGCCAACGAGCAGGAGGCGGCAATGCTCGTCCGGCAAACGGTCACCTCCCCGGCCGAGGCCGCCTTTGCCGCCACGGCCCTTCGCCAACGGCTGCCCCATCCGGGATTGGTCATCACGCTGGGCGCGGGCGGCGCGTGGATCGACTGCCCTTCATTCACCGGTCATCTGCCTGGCTTTCAGGTGGATACCGTGGACACCGTGGGCGCGGGAGACGCCTGGATCGGAGCCTTTGCCACCGAACTGCTGGAGGGCAAATCGGTGATCGCCGCCGCCCGGTTTGCGCACTTGGCGGCCGCCATTGCCGTCACCCGACGCGGCGCCCAGACCAGCATTCCGGACCGCGCCGAAGTCGAGGCCGATCCTCGCGTGGCCGCCGTCAGCGAATGATCAGGGTCTTCACCGCCGCATCCGACATTTCCGCAACTTTCCTCGCGTCGGATTGCGTCGCCGAAGCGGACACGACGAATTTGACGTTGCCCGGTCCCGGAAAGAGATAATGGGCGTGCCAGACCCGTTCCCCCGCCTGCAGCGTGTGGGTGATCCATCGGCGGCCCTTCACGCCGGCCACAGTCGTGAAGCTGTCGTCCTCCTCGACCCCGGTGCTCATAAACTGCTCGCCGAGTTCCCGGCGGGCCAACTGGAGATAGTAGCTGAAGTTGACCTGTGCCGACTCGCGGCTGACCCGGATGTTGGCAAGGTAACCGTTGCGGCGCGGACCGATGGCGACGCGGTAGGCGCTGTCCTCCACGTCGATGATCTCCCAGTTGCGGGGGATGTAGTAGGAGAACCCGCCGGAACGCTCATCCAGCTTGGGCCCCAGCAACTGGCGTTCGTGCGAGGACAGGTGGGCGCGGTCGTTGGCCTCCTCGACCGGCCGCTCGCAGCCCGCCAGAACCACCAGTGCCGCCAACCAAAAAGTCCCCGCCAGAGCGCCGATGACGTTCGGGACCTTCATGCCTTCAACCTGCGCCCGCTCCCCTGAAAGTCACGGTCCGATCCTGTCAAAGCTCGGTCATGCGTCGTTTGCCTAGTCGGTCGGAGGCGCCCGGAAAGAATTTCCGGGTAGGCATCCTGCCGTTAGCCGAAATGTCCGGAAACCCCTGCAAATCCGCGTGTTTGCCCTGATGGCACAACGGGTGCTTTGCCGCAGGCGTCGAACAGGAATTGCCTGCCATGATCAACGCCATCTTTGCCCAACCGACCTATGTCGCCAGCAAGCAGATGCTGGACGCCACGGCCGCCCGGCATCAGGCCATCGCCGCGAACCTGGCGAATCTCGAGACGCCCGGCTACCGGCGCGTAGATCTGGCACCGTCATTCCAAACCCAGCTTCAGACCGCCATTGGAAACGGCGACGCCGCCAAGATGACGGCCCTGAAGCCGGTTGTCTCGGTGGACACCACGGCGGTCGCCGCGGCTGCCGACGGCAACACCGTGCAGCTCGAAAGCGAGCTGATGCAGCTCACCCAGAACTCGCTGGCCCATTCGCTGGAGACCCAACTGGTGACCGGTTCCCTCCTGCGACTGCGCCTCGCCATCACCGGCCGTCCGGCCTGACCTCCCCGCGTATGATCAACCTCATTCCCGGCGTCACGACCACCTCCTCCGCGCTCAATGCCGAGCGCATCCGCATGGAGGTCGTCTCCCAGAACATTGCGAACGCCAATTCCTCCCGCGGCCCCGACGGCAAGCCCTACCAGCGGCAGGTGGTGAACTTCGAAAGTGTGCTCGCGAACCAGATGGGCGACTTCGCCGACACGGCGCCCACGATGGTCCGGGTGACGGGCATCACGTCCGACAAACGCCCGCCCCGCCTGGTCTATGCGCCCGACCATCCGGACGCCGACCCGAACACGAAGATGGTCTCGCTCCCGGACATCAGCGTGCATTCGGAGATGGCGGACCTCATTTCCTCGTCCCGGGCCTTCGAGGCGAACCTCGCGGTCGTCAAGAACGCCCGTTCCATGGCCCTGCAAACGCTGTCGATCGGCCGCCGCTGAGCCCTGAACCCGCCGCGCCATGAACCCGCTTTCCGCCCTCGGCTCACTGCCGATGTCCCAGTTCCAGTCCCTCCAGCCGGGAGCGGGCAAGGGCGGGGCCATTCCGCAGGCGGAATTGCAGAAGCTCTCCTCGCTGGTGGGCCCCACCGGCGGCGCGGCCGGCCCGCAGGGCGCCCCCAATCTCCAGCAGCTTTCCTCCCTCTTTCCGGCCGGCCAGCCGGCGATGGACACCCCGGCCATCGCCAAGCCGGCGTCGTTCACCCCCATCACCGGCACCGGCGGCCCCGATGTCTTCGGCAACCTGCTCAGCGACATGGTCGGCGAGGTCAACGCCAAGGGCGCCGCCGCCAGCGAGTCGGTGAAGGGCCTGCTGTCCGGCAAGGACGTGTCGCTGCACCAGACCATGATCGCGATGGAGGAGGCGAGCGTGTCGTTTCAGCTCATGGTCGAAGTCCGCAACAAGCTGCTCGAGTCGTATCAGGAACTCATGCGGATGCAGGTCTGAGCCCCATTGATTTTCCCCCGTGAACGCCAATCCGCAAAACTTCGGTCAGCAACTGCTCACCACCTGGAAGGAGCTCGGCCTCAACCAGCGCGTGTCCATCGTGCTGGCCGGACTGGCCCTCGTCATCGGGCTCGTCGGCGTCGGCCTCTGGTCGTCCCGGCCCGACTACTCGCTGCTCTACGGAAAGCTGGACGAGGCCGAGTCGGCCAAGGTCGTTTCCGCGCTCAATGACGCGAAGGTGGATCACCAGATCCGCAACGGCAGCATCTACGTTCCCTCCGACAAGGTTCACCTGATGCGCTGGCAGCTCGCCGCCAAGGGCATTGGCAAGAGCAGTTCCGCGGTCGGCTATGAGCTGTTCGACAAGCCGGCGTTCGGCATCTCGGACCTGGTCCAGCGGGCCAACCTGCTCCGCGCCATCCAGGGCGAGCTTTCCCGGACCATCGAGGAGGTGGACAGCATCGAGAAGGCCCAGGTGCTGATCGTGATGCCGGAGAACCGCCTGATTGCCGACCGTCCCAAACGTCCCACCGCGTCGGTTTTTGTGCGCACGAGCAACCCGCAGTTGCCGCCCCAGACCGTCAACGCCATCCGTTCCCTCGTCGCCAACGCCGTGGAAGGCCTTTCGCCCAACTTTGTCTCCGTCGTGGACAATTTCGGCAACGTCCTGAGTGAAAGCAACGAGGACAACTCGATGTCGGGCCTGACCACCACCCAGCTCGGCGCCCGCAAGCAGCTGGAGGATCACTTCACCAAGAAGGTCGAGGGCATGCTCGAAAAGGTTCTCGGTCCCGGCCAGGCCGTCGTCCGGGTCTCGGCCGAAATCAACTTCGACAGCATCATCCGCACCGAGGAGAAATTCGATCCTGAGGGTCAGGTGCTCCGCAGTGCGACGATGAACGACGAGAACACCGATTCGCTGGTCACCACGCCCAGCGGTTCCGGCAGCGCTCCCGGCATCAGCCTCAACACTGGCGAGACCAACAGCGTCTCCGCGCTGAATTCGACCAACCAGACGAACACCAAGAAGAAGGTCACGAACAACCAATACGAGATCAACAAGACCACCAGTAGCCTGACCCAGGCCGCCGGCGGCCTGAAGCGGCTCTCCGCCGCCGTGTTCATCGCTTCCCGATTCACCGGCTCGGGCACCAACCGCGTCGCCGCCCCCCGCTCGCCCGAGGAAATCCAAAAGCTCCGCAAGACCGTTCAGAGCGCCCTCGGGATCGTCGAGGGGGACGCGACCCGGAACGACGAGATCACGCTCGAGGAGATTCCGTTCAATGACCAGCCGGCCCTGGAAATGGCCCAAAGGCTGGAGAAGGACAGCCAGAAGCAGTTCTGGATCGAGCTTTTCGCGAAGCTCGCCTACCCGGCCCTCGGCCTCGGTGTCCTCGGCTTCTTCTGGCGCGCCGTGAAGAAGACCCCGATGGAGGACATCCCGCTTGGCATCCCTGTCGGCCAGCTGGCCGGCAATGGGCACGGCAAGGGCAAGGGCAACGGCCATGCCGACGAGGAGGAGCTCGCTCCCGGCGTCGTCTCCGTGGAGGTGCTCAACCGCCTGATCCGCGAGAACCCCAGCAACATGGCCCAGGCGGTCCGCACCTGGATGGACCGCGGCAACCCCAAGTGATCTGAACCATGTCCGCCGCCGCCATTGCCGAGAAAGCCGCCCCGCCCGCCAATCCGGCCGCCGAGGCCGCTGCCGCCGAGGTCGCCAAGATGACCAAGGTCCAGAAGCTGGCCGCCCTCCTCGTCGTCCTGGGACCCGAAAGCGCGTCGATGCTCCTCAAGCAGCTCGATGAGCACGAGATCGAGGCCGTGTGCAGCGAGACTGCCAAGATGAGCATGCTCACGCACGAGCTCCAGGTGGCCGTGCTGAAGGAATTCGGCGAAATCGCGGTCCACGCCAGCACATCGATCCGGGGCGGAGTGGAATTCACCCAGAATACGCTCGAAAAGGCGGTCGGCCTGTTCAAGGCCTCGAACATCATCAGCCGCGTCGCCCCCCAGCGCGCACCCGTCGCCGCCATCCAGCAGATCGTTGACCTGGAGGCCCGACAGCTCTTCAACCTGCTGAAAACCGAACAGCCACAGACCATCGCCTTGGTCATCAGCTACCTTCCGCCCGACAAAGCGTCCGAGCTCCTCATGATGCTCCGCTCCGAATTGCGCGAAGACGTCATTGAGCGCCTTGCCACCTTGGGACCGACGCCCATCGAGGTGGTCGAGAAAATCATCGAGGTCATCATCCAGCGCATGGGCGGCAAGCACACCCGCGCGCTGAACCAGACCGGCGGCGTCAAGTCCGCGGCCAGCCTGCTGAATGCCCTCGACAAGAACGTCAGCAAGTCGCTGCTGATGACCCTCGAGGAACGCAATCCCGAGCTCGGGCTCTCGATCCGCCAGAAGATGTTCACCTTCGAGGACCTGCGGAACCTCGATGTGCCGGCCCTCCAGCGCATCCTCCGCGAAGTGGACATGCGGGACCTCGCCGTCGCCCTCAAGACCTGCTCCGACGACCTCAAGGGCAAGCTCCTTGGCTGCATTTCCAAGCGCGCGGCCGAGACGGTCGCCGAGGAAATCTCCCTCATGGGACCGCTCAAGCTGCGCGACATCGAGGCCGCCCAACTCCGCATCATCGAAAGCGTCCGCCGGCTCGAAAGCGAAGGCGAGATCGACCTCGGCGATTCCGGCGGGAAGCCGGGCTCCAAATGAATTCCGGGCGCGAAACGATCACCCTGCCCCAGCCCCTCTACGACGTCCGGCTGGCCGGCTCCCCGCGTCCCACTTCAGTCGCCGCTCCCGACCCAAAAATCGAGCAGGAGGCCTATGCCCGCGGCCGGGCCGAAGGCGAAGCCGCTGCCCGGGCCGAGTTCGAACGGCAGAAAACGCAGTTCGCCGCCCTCCAGAACGGCATCCTCACGTCGCTGAAGAATTCCGTCGGCCAGGTGGCCCGGGAATGCGAGGGCACCCTCGTTTCGCTGGCCCTGGAGGTCGCCCGCAAGATGGTGGCGGGACTGCCCATCAACCAGACCCAGGTGGAGGCGTCGGTGCGCGAGGCGCTCGAAGAGGTCGAGACCAAGACCGCCGTCCGCGTGCAGCTCCATGCGGAGGATCTCGCCCTGCTGCAGGAGGCCGATTCTCCCCTGCTCCGTCCCGCCAGCGGTTCGGACCAGGTCACGTTCGAGGTCTCCGACACGGTCTCCCGCGGCGGCTGCATGGTGCAGACGTCATTTGGCACGATTGATGGTCGCCGGGAGACGAAGTTCGAAGTCCTGCGCGACACCCTCCTCACCTGATGCCTCCCGTCCTGCCAACCAGCCATGCGCACATCCGCCTGCGGACGCTGCTCCACCGCGTCCGGCACACGCGGGCGTTGCAGAACCGCGGCCGCGTCGCCCAGCTGATCGGGCTCATCATCGAGGCCGAGGGACCGATGGCTTCGGTGGGCGAAATTTGCCGGATCGAATCGCCCCGGCACGATTCTTCCACGCTCGCCGAGATCGTCGGGTTCCGCGACCGGCACGTCCTTCTGATGCCGCTCGGCGAGATTCACGGCATCCATCCCGGCTGCGAGGTCGTCGCGCTCGGCCGGCCGCTGCAGGCTCCGGTCGGCGCCAAACTCAAGGGCCGGGTCATTGACGGCCTCGGCAACCCGATTGACGGCTGCGGTCCGCTTCAGGCGGAAAATTATGTCAGCGTGAACGTCCAGCCACCGCACCCGCTGCGGCGTCAGCGCATCAAGCTGCCGTTCCAGACCGGCATCAAGGCGCTCGACACCTTCATCCCGTGCGGCCGTGGCCAGCGCCTCGGCATCTTCGCCGGCAGCGGCGTGGGCAAGTCCACGTTGCTCGGCATGATGGCGAGCCGCGCCGAGGCCGACGTCAACGTGATCGCCCTGATCGGCGAACGGGGGCGCGAGGTCCGGGAGTTCCTGGAAAAGGACCTCGACGAGGCCGGCCGGAAGAAGTCCGTGATCGTCGTGGCGACCTCCAACGACCCCGCACTGGCCCGCCTCAAGGGCGCGTTTGTGGCGATGACCATTGCGGAACATTTCCGCGATGCCGGACAGAACGTCCTGCTGATGATGGACTCGGTGACCCGCTTCGCGATGGCCCAGCGCGAGATCGGGCTGGCCGTCGGTGAACCGCCGGCAACCCGCGGCTACACGCCGTCGGTATTTTCCTATCTGCCGCAGCTCCTCGAACGCGCCGGCACCGGCGAGCGCGGCTCCATCACGGGCCTGTTCACCACCCTGGTCGAGGGCGATGACATGAACGAGCCCATCGCGGACGCGGTGCGGTCGATTCTCGACGGCCACATCGTGCTCACCCGCGAACTCGCGCACGCCAACCATTACCCGGCGATCGACGTGCTCCAGAGCGTCAGCCGCCTTGTCCGCGACCTGACGACCGCCGAGCAGGTCGAACTCGCCGCGAAGGCGCGCGAGGCGATGGCGGTTTACCGGGCCAACCAGGATCTCATCAACATCGGCGCCTATCCGCAGGGCACGAATCCCCTGGTGGATCGCGCCATCCAGCTGCATGCGCCGCTGAACCAGTTCCTGCGCCAGAACGTCCGCGAGGGCTTCAGCGCCGGCGAGAGCTGGAAACAGCTCGCCCAGACCATGGCCCTTCCGGAACCCGCCCGGCCACGTCCCGCCAACACCCGCTGACTGAATCCCGATGAAACCCTTCCGCTATCGCCTGACCGCCGTGCAACGGGTCCGTGACCGCCGTGAGAACGAGGCGACCGAACAATACGCGCGCGCGCTCGCGATGCGGGCCAACGCCGTCCAGACGGTTGACCGCGCCGAACGGGAACTGGCCGCGGGCCAGCTGGAATGTTCCAACCTCCTCGGCAACGGCGCCCCGGCGGGTGACATCCGTCAGCGGCAGTCGTTCTGCGCCGTGCTGCAGGAACGCCGCGATGAGGCTGCCCGCCTGCTTGAACAGGCGGAGATCCAGTTGAATCAGGCCCTCGGAGTGATGCTTACCGCCCGGCGCGAAGCCGAGGCCGTCCGCAAGCACCACGAAAAGGCGCGCTCCGGCCACCTCCAGGAACAGCAGCGCGAGGAACAGCACATCCTCGATGATCTTCCCCTGCGCTCGCTCGCCGGCATGTTCGGCTGAAATCACGTTTCGCAACCCATGAAAGCCCTCGAATCCCCCCTCGTCTCGTCGGTCGTCGGCGGTGTCGCGTTTCTGGCCACGTGGCTTTTCACGCTGCTTTCCGCAGCGCCGTCCATCCGCCCCGCGGCGGCGCCCGCCAAGACCATCATCGCGCCGGACGGCACCGTCGTCGCCGCGCCAAGCCATCCGGTGGAATCCTGGGTTTACTACAATCCCGAGGTGGACCTGCTGATGAAGGAGCTCAAGTCCGAGCGAAAGGCACTGGCCACCAAGGAGCAGGAATTGCAGGCCCTCGCCGACCGCCTGAAGGCCGAACGCACCGAACTCGACCAGGTCGCCGCCTCGGTGAAGAAGATGCAGTCGGAAATCGACCAGCAGCTCACCGACATCAAGGCGGAGGAAATCCCGAATCTGAAGCGCCTCGCCAAGACCTACTCCACCATGACTCCGGCCGGCGCCGCGGAGCTCCTCAGCAAGCTCGATGATGTGCCGGTCGTGAAGACGCTCGCGGTGATGAAGGAGGCCGAAGTGGGACCAATCCTTGAGGCCCTGACCCGTATGGGGCCGACCGAAGCGACCCGCGCGGCGGCCCTCACTGAAAAGATCCGCCTCGCCAAGCAGCCGGCGGCCACCAAGGGCAAACCATGAGCGCCGCTGTCTCCGCCTTCCCGCCCGCGATGTTGTCGTCCGAACCCTCCGCGGGTGCAAGTTTCAGCCGGATTCCGAATCCGGCCGGCTCACGTTCCTTCGCGGAATTCAACCTGCGCTCGGAGCCGCGTCCGGATCAGTCCGCGTCCCGGTCAAAGCCGGATGAATCCAAGGAGAGTTCGGCGAAGGGGGCGGCTGAAACCGACGCCGCCGAACCCGTCTCCACCGAACGCCGCCCGCGCCGAGCCCGCCCCGAAGACGGCACCGACCCGGAGCCTGCCGACAAACTGCTGTCCTGCCCCTGCGCGGTTGCCATTTTGCCGCCCCCAGCTGTCGAACTCACCGAAGCCGACGGGGGAACCGAAGCGGCCGCTCCGGCGGTTCCAAGCGTAGGCTCGGAACCCGCAGTCGGCGCCCCGTCCTTTTCCGACCTGACCTCGTTCACCGCCGACAGTGCCCCCTCGAAAGGCGACTGGCGCGATACCCTTCGGTCTCAGGCTTCGTCCGCCCAAGCCGCCGTCGCTCCCGCCGGGCCAACCGACACCTCCTCCGCCAATTCGCCGGCCGTGGCCAAGGCCGCGGAAGCCGCCCTGCTCTCCCGCGCGGTTCCAGTGCCCAAGACGGACACCGAGACAAATCTGCCGACCGCTTCGGACAAGTCCGGACCGGAGGCTACCACAACCTCGGAAGAATTCGCGGAAATCACTGGGAAACAGGGAGAATCACTACGTGGCACACGCGCTGCTTTACCGGTGGTCGAAGTGAAAAGCTGGTTCCAACGGGACGAATTTGCCGCCTCGACGTCGTCAGACGCGGGAAAGGACGCGGTCATGGCCGTGCCGTCCCAGGAGGCTCGCGAAGACCAAGAGCCCGCTGGCGGATCGACCACTGAGGCACCGCTCGCTCCGGTGCTCAGCGCCGAGCACTTCGGCGAATCGGCCACGTTGGCGAATCCGTCCGAAATCCCCGGCACTTCGCCCGCCGATCAGGCCGCCAAGGTCACCTCCCTGCTGCAGGACCAGGTCGTTCGCTTCCGCCAAACCGCCCGCGAAGCCGTGGAAGTGGTGCTGAAACCCGACAGCAAGACGGAACTGCATGTGCAGTTGGTGCAGCGCTCCGGACAGATCGAAGCAAGTGTCCGCTGTGATCGCGGCGACGCCCAAGCTCTGGGCAGCAGCTGGGCACGGCTGCAGGAATCACTGGCGCAGCAAGGCGTCCGCCTCGCCCCGCTGAACGAGACTTCCATGAGCTTTGCCGGCGAGCATTCGCGGCAGGGATTCAATCCGCCGCCCCAATCCCGAGCGGAGACCCCGTTCGTCTTTTCCGGTAACCGCACCCGGCCCGCGACCGCAGCCCCGGCAATCGCCACGGAATCCGTCCGGCCGATCCGGATCAACCCCGGCGGCAGTTCCCGCCGCAGCCTGGAGTCCTGGGCCTGACCACACCACCCGCTTTTATGTCCACCGTTCCCAACGTCTCGGCCAACGCCGCCTTCAGCAACTCGGTTTCCTACAACGGCACCCGGGCCGAACGCCAGCTGGTCCAGACCCTCGGCCAGCAGGATTTTCTCAAACTGCTCGCCACGCAGATGAGCACGCAGGACCCGATGAAGCCGATGCAGGACACGTCGTTCATCGCGCAGATGGCCCAGTTCAGCTCGCTCGAGCAGAGCCAGGCGATGCAGCAGGACATCGAATCTTTGCAGGCCGGAACGCTGCTCGGGCAGCGCGTCGTCCTGCAGGCAGACAAGGAGGAGACGGCCCAGGGAGTCGTGGAAGCCGTCAAACTGGTCGCAGGGACGCCCAAACTCATTGTGGGAGGCAAGGCCTACGGCATGGAGCAGCTGCTCTCGGTCGAATACCTGTCGCCCCAAGTCAACGTCTCGGAAAGACCATGATCCGTTCCCTCAACGCCGGCGTCAGCGGCATTCACCAGTTCCAGACCCGTCTGGACGTCATCGGCAACAACATCGCCAACTCCAGCACGCTGGGCTTCAAGGCCGGGCGGGCCGACTTTGGCGATTCGTTCAGCCAGACCTTGCAGGCCTCCAGCGGCGGGGCCGGCGGCCGCGGGTCCATTCCGGGCCAGCAGGTCGGGTCGGGCGTGACCACCACGGCCATCCGCAACATCTTCAACCAGGGTTCGGTCAACCAGACCTACGTGAACTCCGACCTCGCGATCAACGGGGAGGGCTACTTCATGGTGAAGGATCCCGTCACGGGTTCGGAATTCGCGACCCGGGCGGGCAACTTCCGGGTGGACGACAACGGCTATCTGGTGACCAGCCAGGGTTACCGCCTGCAGGGCTACAACGACCTCGGCCTTTCGACCGTCGGCGACCTCCGAGTGGACGCCGCGGCCCGGCCGGACACCGCGAGCGCCGATGCCAAGCTGGCGGCCTACAGCATCACGCCGACCGGCCACCTGAAAATCCGCCTCACGGACTCGACCGAATACAATCGCGGACAGGTCCTGCTGCAGAGCTTCAGCGACCCGCAGGCCCTGCTCAAGGAAGGCAACAATCTCTACTCCGGACTTTCGGCTGCCGGCCCCCTGGGCGGTGCCGATTCCCCCACGCCGGCGCCGCCTTCGACCAACGGTCTGGGCGAGATTCAGGCCGGTGCCCTCGAATCGTCCAATGTGGACCTGACCAACGAGTTCGCGAACCTCATCACGACCCAGCGCGGCTTCCAGGCCAGCGCCCGGATCATCACCACGAGTGACGAGATCCTGCAGGAAGTGGTGAACCTCAAGCGTTAACCCCCAACCGCCGAGTAACCCCTATGTCCACCGAGGCCAAAGAAGCCCCCGCTGCGGCCGCCGCCCCCGCCGGCGGAGGCGGCATCAAGGCGATGCTGCCGCTGATCCTCAACCTTGTGCTGATGCCGGCGGTCGCCTTTGCGCTCACCCAGTTTGTGCTCCTGCCCAAATTGAAGGCACCGGCACCCGCCGCCCACGGCGCCCCGGCCGAAGGCGAAGACGCCCACGCCACCGAGGACGATGGCGGACACGGCGCGGCGGAAGACAGTCACGGGGCCAAGGACGATGGACATGGTGCGCCCAAGGAAGACGCCCACGGTGGCGGCGGCGGAGATGCTCACGGCGGAGGCGGCAAGGCTGCCAAGAGCGCCAAGGCGCCGGTCCCATTGAGCAGCAAG
The DNA here is from genome assembly GCA_903910585.1 of uncultured Verrucomicrobiota bacterium. GTDB lineage: Bacteria > Verrucomicrobiota > Verrucomicrobiia > Limisphaerales > UBA9464 > CAIWAH01. The sequence goes on along the minus strand of CAIWAH010000190.1, from coordinate 50,212 downwards.
ATTCTCGTCAACGTCTCCGGAACCATGGGAAGCCGGTTTCTCCAGGCCAACATCTCCGTAGTCGGGGCGAAGAAGAACCTCTCCTCGCTGGTGGAGGAGTTCGATGCCCAGCTCCGTGACACCGCGAGCAGCGTGCTGGCCGCCAAGACCTTGGCGGATCTTGAAAAGACCGGATCCCGCAATCTGATCAAGGCCGAGCTCGTCGGCGCCTTCAACCACGTGCTCGGACAGGGTTCGGTCACCGACGTCTTCCTGACCGATTTCGCGGTCCAGTAGCCTTCCCTGACCGATGAACCCTCTGGACAATTTGGCGGGCGGCCAGGAAGTCCTCTCGCAAAGCGAGGTGGAGAACCTGCTGGCCCAGGTTGCCGAGCTGGAATCAAAGACGGTCATCCACCAGCCGGACGGCACCAAATCGCACCAGAGCAAGGAGGCGATCCAACCCTACGACTTCCGCAACCCGGTGTTCCTCTCGGCGCCGGAACTTCGGAAGTTGCGCCTCCACCATGAGGAGTTCATCCGCTCCCTGGCCGCGCGTCTGTCCATTTTTCTCCGGGTCGAGTTCGTGCTCCAGATGTCCCAGCTGAGCACCATCACCTACAGCAAGTTCGTCGAGAGCCTGCCCAATCCCGGCCACCTCATTCTTTTCAAGGCCGAACCGTTGCGGGGAATCTGCGTCCTCGGAATCAAGCAACGACTCGGCCTCACGGTTGTGGACCGGGTCATGGGCGGTCCGGGGCATTCGGTTCAGACCGACCGCGACCTCAGCGAGATCGAGGTCGCGCTCCTTGACCAAATCATTCAGATCATCGTCGGAGAATGGTGCAGCCACTGGGCCGAATACGAGGAACTCCGCCCCCTTCTCCTCGGCCACGAGAGCAACGCCCGCTTCCTCAACACGGCTCCCTTCGACAGCGTCATGCTCGCCCTCACCCTGGAAGCGCAGCTGGGCGACTGCTTCGAGCAGATCCACATTGGATTCCCCTACATGACGCTCGAGCCACTGATCAATCGCCTCAGTCAGGACATTGATACGCATATCCACGACAGTGCCCCGGAACGTTCCGGCGGATCGCAGTGGAAAGACGCCCTCGATGACGTCCAGATTCCCGTCACCGCCGAGTTTCCGGGCATGTCCATGTCCGCCCGGCGCCTCGCCAACCTCCAGGTCGGCGACGTGCTGGAACTCGACGAGGACCTTCCCTCACGCGTCCGCCTCCGCCTGGCCACGCTACCCAAATTCACCGGGCGCCTCGGCACCCGCAGCGGCAAATGGGCCGTCGAAATCGGCCAGGTGCTGAAACCCGTCGCCCAAATCACCTCATGAGCATGCACACCGACTCCCCCAACCTGGAAATCCTCCTCGACGTTCCGGTGGAGGTCACCGTCGAACTGGGTTCCTGCCATCTGCCGATGCGCGACGTGCTCCAGCTCGGCAACGGCTCCGTGGTGCAGCTCGACAAGATCGCGGACGCCCCGGTGGAGCTCCTCGTCAACCGCAAGCGGGTCGCCCGCGGCGAAGTCGTCGTCGTGGAGAACCGCTTCGGCATCAAGATCACCGAGTTGCTCGGCAACGTGAAGTGATCGGGCCAGCGCGGCAGAACGCTGCCATTCCTTCCATCGGCAGCTTTTGGGACCTCAGACCGCACGGATGCCAAGCGCGCGCCCCAGCGGACAGTTCGCCCCGGGGGCTTCCCCGCGCCGGTAGCGATCGAGCAATCGGCGGGATTGTTCGGCCAACAGTCGTCGGACCTCCCGCCGTTGTCTTTTGACCCGCGGGATCACCAGCGAGTCATAACCGGTAGTCTGGTGGCGCATCCACGCGATCACCGCGGCCGCTGCCCGCTCCTCCACCGGGATTCGTTGCGTGCGGGCCACCGTGCCGCTTCCCACCGGCGTCGCGTGGGCAGTGACTGCCGCCGCCAGACGTTCGGCGAAGGCAGCATGAACCGGCGCAAACGCCAGAAACCGGATCACTTCCTGTTGGAAATCCGCCGCGTAATCCTCCTGGGCCCGTTCCCGTCGCTGGCGATCCGCCGCCTGCTTGCGGGCGTGCGCCGGATCGGATCGCTCCACCGCCAGGCCCGCCCGCGTTGCCGCGATGACAGATCCGGGCGCCCAAATCCCACGGGAAAAGACCTTCCGCCCGACCGGCTCGGCCACCGCCCAGAACTCGCCGGCCTCCTTCACCCGCCGAGTCAGGGCAGCGTCGCCGGGCGGGAGCAACTCCCAGCCATCCGGAACCGGCAGCACCCGGCCTCCGGCATCCCGGACGGTGCGGGCCATCGGTCCGGGGGAGAATCGAATTGCAGCTGGAGAAGCCACGCCCGCGCAGTTTGGCGGATGTCCGTCGGCGCGTCACGTCCCGCCACGCAATTTTCACTGACTCATGCTTGCCTCACCTCCGGCCCGCACCCTTGACTCGCCAAATGACCCGATGGATCTGGCGTCTCACCCTGCCGGGATTGCTGCTGGCGTGGTCCGCCACCGCCGAAACAGCCGCCCGCTGGTGGAAGGGCAATCTGCACACCCACACCCTGTGGTCGGACGGCGACGAGTTTCCGGAGGTCGTCGCCGAATGGTATCGGGCCCACAATTATCACTTCCTCGCACTTTCGGACCACAATGTCCTGAGCCAGGGCGGGCGCTGGATGAACGTGTCCAATGTCGCTGCCCGGGCGAAAGGCGAACCGTGGCGGGGCGTTTCGAAACGCCCGGCAGATGCCATTGGCAATTACCTCCGGCGTTACGGCTCCAACTGGGTTGAAACCCGGACCAACCCCACGAACGGCGAACCCCAGGTGCGCCTGAAGCCGCTGGGGGAAGTTCGAGCACGGGTGGAGACCGCGGGCCGGTTTCTGCTGATGCCCGCCGAGGAGATCACCCACAGCGCCGCCAACCGACGGGCGATTCACATCGGCGCCATCAACCTCCAGGAATGGATGCCCACGCAGGACGGGGCCACGGTGCCGGAGGTGCTCGCCCGGACGCTTCGCGCCGTCAATGAATCCGCCGTGCGCCTCGGCACCCCGGTGTTGGTGCATGTGAACCATCCCAACTACAAGTGGGGTGTAACCGCCGAGGACCTGGCGACGGTGATCGAGGAACGCTTCTTTGAAGTGTGGAACGGCGTGGACGGCGACAACGACCCCGGCGATGCGTTTCATCCGCCTACCGAAGTGCTGTGGGACATCGCCAATACGCTCCGCCTCGCCGCCTTCAACGCCGCGCCCCTGTATGCGGTCGCCACCGACGACTCGCACGACTATCAGGGCACGAAACTTCGCGCTCAGCCAGGCCGCGCCTGGGTCATGGTCCGGAGTCCACATCTGAGCCCGGAATCCCTGATCCGGGCCATGGATGCGGGCGATTTCTACGGCTCCACCGGCGTGACGCTTTCCGATGTGAGGTTTGATTCCCGCACCCGACGATTGTCCCTGCGCATCGCGCCGAGCCGGGGAGAACGCTTCGTCACCCGGTTCATCGGCACCCGCCGCGGCGCGAACCTGCACGGTCGCCCCCGGTTGGATGCGGCCGGAAACGTGCTGGAAACGACGTTGGACTACGCGACGGGGTCAGGGCCGCAGATCGGCGAAGTGTTCGCGGAAGTGGCCGGCCGGTCCCCGGCTTACACGCTGCGGGGCGACGAACTTTACGTCCGGGCGGTGGTCACCTCGTCCGGCCCGCCAGAGGTGCCCTCCACCGAATTCCCGTTCAAGCGGGCCTGGACGCAGCCGGTGGGCTGGCAGGAGAGCCTTTCCCGGCCATGAGCCTTCCCCAAGCCACCCTCGCGGTCTTCCTCGGGCCCAACCGCGACTTCGAGTTTCGCACCGTCCCTTGTCCGGCCCCGGGCCCGGGCGAACTGCTCGTCGCGGTTTCCCTCGCCACGATCTGCGGCTCCGACCTGCACACCGTCGAGGGCCGGCGCACCGAACCCGCACCGAGCGTGCTGGGGCACGAGGCGGTCGGCCGCGTGGTGGCCGTAGGACCAGACCGGGATCCTCTGCTGCTGAACCGACGGGTGACCTGGACGCTGGCCGACAGCTGCGGCAGCTGCCGGCCCTGCCGCGACTGGCTGCTGCCCCAGAAATGCGAACGGCTCTTCAAATACGGCCACGCCGCGCTGAGCTCGGGCTCCGGACTCAACGGCTGCTACGCTTCCCATGTGGTCCTGCGGGCGGGCACCGTCGTGGTGCCGGTTCCTGATTCGGTCTCGGATCGCCTCGCCGCCCCGGCCAACTGCGCCTTGGCCACCATGGTTGCCGCTACCGAACCCCTTGCCCAGGGCGGTGAAACCGCGCTTATCCAGGGAGCGGGTCTGCTGGGAATCTACGGCGCGGTGCTGCTCCGTGAACTCGGCTGGAAACGGGTTCTGGTCACCGACCCGACCCCTGGCCGGCGGGTATTGGCGGGCCGGTTCGGCGCCGAGGTGTTTGCCCCCGATGAACTGGCGCTCAGCCCGTCGGCCGTCGCCGATGCCGTCATTGAAGTGGCGGGCACTGCGGCCGTGATCCCCCAGGGCCTCCGTTTGCTCCGCCCCGGCGGCCACTATGCCTTCGTCGGGATGGTGCATCCCGATACCCGGCTGGACCTCACCGGCGAGACGGTCGTTCGCAAGTGCCTCACCCTGCGCGGCACCCACAACTACTCGCCGCGCCACCTCCAGGCCGCGGTGGACTTCCTCGCCGCCCATGCCGCCGAACATCCTTGGGCGGACCTGGTCGCGGATCCGCTGCCCTTGGCCCGTCTGGGCGAAGCCATGCAACTGGCGCGGTCAGGCCGCTGGGCCCGGGTTGGTGTCGCCCCCTGACTGTCGCCCCGCTGTCACCCAATCGTCGCTGCCCTTCGCCGGCCCGGGGACAGCACTCTCGGCCGATGTCAGCTTCCGCCATCGTGGATGAAATCTGTCGGGTCTTCGCCGAGCGCGGCCACCGCAGCTACGGCGAACACGTCACCGAACTTCAGCACGCGCTCCAATGCGCAACCTTTGCCGAGCAGGCCGGCGAACCTCCGGCCGTGGTGGCCGCCTGCCTGCTGCACGATTATGGCCACCTGCTGCACGATCTCGGCGAGGACATCGCCGACCAGGGCGTGGACGCCCGCCACGAGCGCATCGGCGCGAACCGGCTCCAGGAGTGGTTTCCGGCCGAGGTGGTGGAACCGGTGCGCCTGCACGCGGCCTCCAAGCGCTATCTGTGCTGGAAGGAGGCGGGCTACTACGACGGGCTTTCGGAAGCTTCCCGCAAAAGCCTGGCGCTCCAAGGCGGCCCGATGAATGACACTGAGGCCGCGGAGTTCGAGCTGGGTGCCCACTACGATTTCGCCGTGCGCGTCCGGCGCTACGATGACCAGGGGAAGGTGCCGGACATGACGACCCCGGACCTCGCGCACTATCGCCCCCTGCTGGAGTCGCTGGTCGCGCCCCGCTGACCTTCAGCCCTGACCGCCATGGAGGGGCAATTGGCCGTGAATACGACCACCTCAGTCCGTGCCGGCGGACTGCGGCATCCGCTAGTCCTCGCGCTCTGGAGCATCGTTGCCGCCTTCGGCACGTATGCGTGCATGTATGGCTTCCGCAAACCGTTCACCGCCGCCGGATTTGCCGGGACCGACTTCCCCGCCGGATTCAAGGTCTGGCTCGTCACCGCGCAGGTGCTCGGCTACACGCTGTCGAAGTTCATCGGCATCCGTGTCATCGCGGAGATGCCCCCGGGACGGCGGGCGGTCACGTTGCTTTCCCTGATCGGGCTCGCGGAACTGGCACTGCTGCTCTTCGGCGTGCTGCCCACACCATGGAATGTCGCGGGCCTGTTCCTCAACGGCCTGCCGCTGGGGATGGTCTTCGGCCTCGTGCTTGGATTTCTGGAAGGACGGAGAATGACGGAAGCGCTCGTTGCCGGACTGTGCGCCAGCTTCATTCTCGCCGATGGGTTCGCCAAGTCCGTGGGGGCGGCCCTGCTCGGGGCCGGGGTGACCGAACGGTGGATGCCGGCGGTGGCCGGACTGGTGTTTCTGGCTCCGCTTTTGGGATTTGTCTGGATGCTTCAGCGGATTCCCCCGCCCGACCACGCCGACATCCATGCCCGATCCGCCCGCGCCCCGATGAACCGCGACGACCGCCTGCGCTGGCTGCGCCGACATGGTCCGGGACTGGCCCTCATCACCACCGCCTACCTGTTGGTCACGGTGCTGCGCAGCCTGCGCGCGGACTTCGCTCCCGAACTCTGGGCGGCTTTGGGAACCACCGGTCAGCCGGGCGTGTTTACACGGTCCGAATTCTGGGTCGCACTCGGTGTCATGGCCGCCAACGGGGCCGTCTTTTTGGTCCGGGACAACCGGCGGTCATTTTTTCTTTCGCTGGCCGTGGCCATCGGCGGACTCGCGCTCGGACTGGCGGCCGTCGCGGGCCGCAGACTCGGCCTCGGAGGATTCCCCTACATGGTGCTGCTCGGCCTTGGGCTCTACCTGCCCTATGTGGCCGTCCACACGACCATGTTTGAGCGGCTGATCGCCCTCACCCGCGACCAGGGCAACATTGGCTACCTCATGTATCTGGCCGACGCCTTCGGCTACCTTGGATACGTCGGGGTCATGCTCTTCCGGCTGGCGTTGAAGCCTGACGGGAACCTGCTCGGGTTCTTCCAAACCGCCGCCGCGACAACCCTCAGCCTGGCCATCCTCGCGTTCGGACTTGCCGGGCTTTTCTTCTCCAGGAGCAGCTGCGCGGTTTCCCCGTCCGTCGAATCACGCCCGGGCTGAGGACTTACCGGCGCCGGCGCAGATACGCGATCAGCGCGCCGATGCCGCCCACCAAGACCAACAGTCGCAGCACGCGAAAGAGGCTGATCACCCAGGCGATGCCCATTCCCAGCGCCGGCCACTTCACCCACCAGTGTCCCGGCGAAGTCATGGCATTGATCACCACCAGCAGTGCCAGGACGCACGGTCCGACAAAGAGGAAGCGGATGGATTTCACGGTCTTGGCGAACGGCATGAGGTCGGCAGCATTCATCGGAGTTCAATCGCCGGATAAGGCGCCGCCCATTGCGGGTGCCAATCTCGACGTGCGGCGCAGCATACGGACCCCGGCCCCGACACCCATTGGGATTTGGGGTCTTCGTCTCCACCCGCCGCCGGGCGACCTTTGGTCCCGAACAGGCCCCAGCGATCCTTCCGGAACGTCCGCAGTTCCCGCTTCCCCCTTGGCGGCCGCGCCCTACCTTGCGCGCCGCAACCTATGGGTGATTCCCGTCCGCAGCTCTTCAACACGCTCACGCGCCGCGTCGAGCCGTTCGAACCGCTTTTTCCCGACGCCCGCGACGCCGCCGGCCGGCCCGCCATCGGGATGTATTGCTGCGGTCCCACCGTCTATGACTTCGGCCACATCGGGAACTTCCGCACCTTCGTGTTCGCCGACCTCGTGCGCCGCTACCTGGAGTTCCGCGGCTTCGGCGTGAACCACGTCATGAACATCACGGATGTGGAGGACAAGATCATCCGCCGCGTCCGCGAATCGGGCAAAACGCTCCGGGAGTTCACCGGCCACTACGAGGCGGAGTTCCTGCGCGACCTCGAATCACTGGGCTGCCTCCGGCCGCATCACCTGCCGCGGGCAACCGAGTTCATGCCGCAGATCATCGCGCTCATCGAGAAGCTCGAACAGCGCGGCATCGCCTACCGGGCAGCCGACGGCTCGGTCTATTTCAGCATCGAGAAATACCGCGGCTGCGGCTGCCGTTACGGCCAACTGGTGAACCTGAATTTCGACGCCATGCGTGTCGGCGAGCGCGTGGCCAACGACGAATACGACAAGGAATCGCTCGCCGACTTCGCCCTGTGGAAGGCCCGCGTGCCGGACGATGGCGACGTGTTCTGGGACAGCCCGTGGGGCCAGGGCCGGCCCGGCTGGCATATCGAGTGCAGCGCCATGAGCATGACGATCCTTGGACCCAGCTTCGACGTGCACTTGGGCGGCGAGGACCTCGCCTTCCCGCATCACGAAGATGAGATCGCCCAAAGCGAAGGCGCCGGGGTGCAAACGCCTGGCCGGCCGTTCGTGAAGCACTGGCTCCACGGGGCGCATCTGCTCGTCGAAGGCAAGAAGATGAGCAAGTCGCTCGGGAACTACTTCACCGTGCGCGACCTGCTCGCCAAGGGTTACACCGGCCGTGAGGTTCGCACGCTGCTCCTCAGCGCGCACTTCCGCGAGACGTTCAACTTCACCCTTGCCGGTCTCGACGGTGCCCGGGCGCAGCTCGCACGGATTGATGAATGTCTCGCCAAACTGCGCGAACTAGTGGCTCAGGCGCCCTCGCCTGAGTCCGTCGCTCAGGCGCCCTCGCCTGAACTGGTAGCCGACTTCATCGCCGCGATGGATGATGACCTCAATGTCTCCAAGGCCTGGGCCGTGGTGTTCGATTGGGTGCGGGACACGAACCGGGCGTTGGCTGACGGCCAGTTGTCACCCGCCCACGCCGCGGCCGCGCTGGGGGAGTGGGCCAGGCTCGACTCGGTGTTCGGCCTCGGCACGAAGGCTTCGGACGAGGCACCCGCGGAAATTGTCGCCCTCGCCAACGACCGCGTCGCCGCCAAGAAGGCCAAGGACTTCGCCCGCGCCGACGCGATCCGGAATGAACTGAAAGCCAAGGGGTGGACGGTCGAGGATACGGCCAAGGGGCCGAAGCTGAAGCGGGCGTAACTCGCCTTGGACTGCGGCGGCATGACGCCGCTTTGGCTACGCCCGAGGAATGATCCGCTGTCGCACCGGTCGCCATCGCGGAGCCAAAGCGGGGCCGTGGCCCCGCAGTCCAAATTCACCATTCCGGTGTTGGCGAGTAGGCATCATAGACCTCAAGGTGGTCGGTCTTGAACCCGTAGATCGTTTTCACTTGAGCTGGAGTGGCCGTGCGTTCGAACCACCCCGCGCTGCACCAAGGGTATTGATTGGCCACGGGCACCAGTCCGTGGTGAACCGCGTTCTGATGGACGTAATTCAGGCGGGCGCGAAAGGACTGATCAAAGGTCAACCGGGTCTCCCGGAAGTTGTGCCAGACTTTCCGGCCGGCGGTTGAATCCAGCCGGTTCACCCAGGCGGATAGCTTGCCGTGAAGTTTTCCCAGCATGACTCGCAGCGATTCAGCTTGTTCTACAGAGGGAGGCGAGTGACCAACGAAGTGGTAATGGTTGGAGAAGACCGCCCACGCTTCCAACTGCCACCCGAACTCGGCGGCAACCGACAGGAGGCCGCGGTGAAGAATCGCGAGACGTTCCGGTCCCCGAAAGTGGTGCTGGCGCAGGTAGGTGCCCGCAGTGACGAAGTAGGTTCCCGCCGCACCGAGGATGTGCGGCGGTGCGTGAGGCCAGCGGGTTTTCGGCTCAGGCATGGGCGAATGGTGTGGTTTCATTCGGCGGCGTCACGCCGGAATCTTCTTGGACTGCGGCGGCATAACGCCGCGTTGGTAGCGCCATCAGGACAGTCCACCGGTGCTGCACTTTCTACCGTGAAGCCAAAGCGGGGCCATGGCCCCGCAGTCCAGATTCCACGATGCCAGCCGGCAGATGAATGCGAGGACCCATTTCGCGATTGATTCGAGGGCCGCGTGTGAGTTCATCCGCGCCCGTGAAGTTGAAGTTCAAAGACGTGGAGGGCGCGATCGTGGCGCCGCCGGGATTCCGCACCGCCGGCGTGTTCTGCGACATCAAGCGCCTGGGCACTGGCAAGGGTTCCAACAAGGGGCAGAAGCGGGACCTGACACTGATCGTCTCCGACGTGCCCTGCTCGGTGGCAGGCATGTTCACCACGAACCAGATTTGCGCCGCGCCGGTGAAGGTCTGCGTGCCGCGCGTTGCCAAGGGCATCGCCCAGGCTGTCGTGGTGAATTCCGGCAACGCGAATGCCTGCACCGGCAAGCAGGGCATGAAGGATGCCCTCGCCATGGTGCGCCTGACCGAGAAGACCCTGGGCATCAAGGACGGCTACGCGCTCGTCGGCTCCACCGGCCGCATCGGCGTGACCATGCCGATGGAGGAGGTCTGCTCTGGCATCCTGGCCACGGCACCGCTGCTCGGGGACACGGCCGATCACGCCGCGCAGGCGGCCGAGGCGATCATGACCAGCGACACGAAGCCGAAGCAGGTGGCCATCGAGTTCAAGCTGGGTGGCAAAACCGTGCGCCTCGGCGGCATGTGCAAGGGCGCGGGCATGATCCAGCCCGGCATGAGCGCCACCGGGGCGCGGCCGGCCGCGCTGCCGCAGGGACTCCACGCCACGATGCTGGGCTTCATCACGACCGACGCGGCGATCGAGGCCAAGGTCTTGCAGGCCGCCTTGCGCGAGGCGGTGGCCAACAGCTTCAACCGCATCACCGTGGACGGCGACATGAGCACCAACGACACGGTGCTGGTGCTGGCGAACGGGCTCGCGGGAAACAAGAAGTTCGGAGTTCGGAGTTCGGAGTTCGGAGTGTTCCAGACCGCGTTGACCCATGTCTGCCTCGTGCTGGCGAAGAAGATCGTCTGCGACGGCGAAGGTGTGCACCGGGTGGTGACTGTGCGGGTCGAAGGCGCGAAGAGCATTGCCGACGCGGATGCCGCGGCCCGGGCCGTGGCGAACAGCGCGCTGGTGAAGACCAGTTGGCACGGCGGCGATCCGAATTGGGGCCGGATTATCGACGCCCTGGGTTACAGTCCGGCGACCATTGTGGAGAGCAAGGTGGACATCGGCTACAGCGCGCCGGGCAGCCGCAAGGTGCTGTGGAGCCTGAAGCGCGGTCAGCCGACGAAAGCCACCTACAAGGAACTGTGTTCCGCCGCCGCACCGAAGGAATTCGACCTGCACATCCGCCTCAACCTCGGCCAGGGCGCCGCCCTGATGTATGCAGCCGACCTGACGGAGGAATACGTCGAGTTCAACAAGGGCGACGTGACCGATCCGACGACGTTGGGAGGCTGACACGAGCCGCCGGGCCACCGGCTTTCCCGGCTCTGCAAGTGCCTCGCTGGCTCAGACCGGAAGATCCGTCCTGGGCGATCCCGTGCTGGCCCGAATCGCCAGTTCGGCGGGCAGGCGCACCGTTTTGACCTCTTCACCGCGGAGCCGCCGTTGCATGAGGTCCATCGCCACGGAACCCATTCTCAGTTTCGGCTGGCGCACCGTGGTGAGCGGCACCCGGAAGTATTCGCTCGTGAGCACGTTGCCGTAGCCCGCGAGGCTGAAGTCCTGCGGAATCCGCTGGCCCTGGTTCAGCAACGTCTCGCCCGCACCGATGGCCACGAGGTCATTCACGCATTGGATGGCGGTGGCCCCGGGCTGCTCCTGGAGAAACTGGAGGGCGGCAGCGGCCCCTTCCTCGATGGTCGAACCCGCATTGAAGACCAGCGTGTCCTCGAGCGGCACGCCGGCTTCGCGATGGGCGCGGCGGTAGCCTTCGAGGCGCTCCTTGGCCCACGGCGAAATCATTGGCCCGGCGAAGAACGCGATCCGCCGGTGGCCCAGTTCCATCAGGTGCCGCGTCACCGCTTCGGAGGCGGCGACGTCCTCGGTCTCCACGGCCGGAAACGCCTCGCAGAACGGCGCACCATGGCCCAGGAGCACGGCGGGAATGCGGCGGCGCTCCAGCTCATCGTAGATCGGCGCCCTCGGTTCGAGCCGATACACCGGGGAGATGAAGACCCCGTCCACCCGCCGGGCAATCATGCGGCGCAACACGGCTTCCTCGCGGTCGGTGCGGTTGAGCGTGTGGGCCAGCAGCACCTCGTATCCGAGCTCATAGGCCTGCTCCTCGATGGCCAGGCAGATGCGGGCATTGACCGGATTGGTGCTCGTGGAGAGCACGAGGCCAAGCACCCGGGTGTTGCGGGTGCGCAGCGTCTGGGCCGAGACGTCGGGCACATAGCCCATCTGGTCCGCCAGCTTGCGGATGCGCTCCTTGGTGGCGACGGCCAGATCGGGCTTGTCGCGGAGCGCCTTGCTGACCGTCATGACGGAGACGCCCGCGGCCTGGGCAATGTCTTTGAGGCGGATCATGGTTGAGTGTGGGGCGAATGGCGGGAGGAGAAGCGGGTTGGCGGGAGGTTCATACGTTGGAACCGGACCAGCCGAGCTTTTGGCGCAGGGTGCTGAAGAAGTTGGTGCCTTCCAGCCGGAGCAGCCGGACCGACCGGGCGCTACGGCGAATCGTGACGGTGTCGCCCGCCGTCAGCTCCACCTGCTGCTGGCCGTCCGCGGCCACGGTGGCCACAAGCCGGGCGCTGATCAGGCGCACCGAAACGGTCGAGGCCAAGTTCACGACGACCGGCCGGATGCTCAGCGTATGCGGGCAGATCGGCGTGAGCGTCAATGCCTCGGTGTCGGGACTGACGATGGCGCCGCCGGCCGCTAGCGAGTAGGCGGTGGACCCGGTCGGCGAACTCGCGATGAAACCGTCGCAGCGGTAACGCGTGAGGAGTTCCGAATTCACCCGCACCTCAAGCTCGATCAGGCGCGACGTAAGCCCGCGGCTGAGCACGAAATCATTCAGGGCCAGAAGCGTGGTGGATTCCTGCCCGCGACAAACGGTGCCGTCGAGCAGGGCCCGTTCCTCCAGCTGAAACCGCCCTTCCCAGACCCGGTGCAGCGCGGCCTGCAGATGGTTGGGAGAGACCCCCGTAAGGAAACCCAAGTGGCCGGCGTTGATGCCGAGCACCGGCGTCGCGTGCCCCGCAATCTCGCGGGCGGCCTTGAGCATCGTGCCGTCGCCGCCGAAGACTAGGATCAGGTCCGTCGCGGCCGCCAGCTCCGGCATGGAACAGACCGAGCGGAATTTCCCGCCGAGCATTGACGCGGTGTTCGCCTCCAGCAAGACGCTGCGCCGGGCGGCCGTGATGAGTTTCTGGGCACGACGCACCAGCCGGGCCACGTCCGGCTTTTCCGGATTTGCGATGAGGCCCACACGGCGGATGCTGGTGGCGACGTTCTTCAAGCGGTCTTCTCGATCAGTGCGAGGAACTCCCGGTTGCCGGCCGGACCGAGCAAGGGGCTTTCCGTGACGCCGCGCCAGACTAAGCCCAGCGGCTCCGCGGCGACAAATCCTTCCAATTCCGCCAGCACGCGGGCGTGAACCGCCGGATCGGTAATGACGCCCTCGCCCCGGTCGGCCTCTTCCTTGCCGGCCTCAAACTGCGGTTTGACCAATGCCACCAGCCGCCCGCCCGCCCGCACCAGCGGCGCTGCGGGCGGAAGTATCCGGCGCAGCGAGATGAAGGAACAATCGGCCACTGCCAGATCGAACGGCCGCCAGTCCGGGCCAAACGAGGCCGGGGTCAGATGCCGGGCGTTGGTCTGCTCCATGACCACGACCCGGGGATCGTTGCGGAGTTTCCACGCGAGCTGGTTGGTGCCGACATCCACGGCGAAGACCCGCGCGGCGCCCTGTTGCAGCAGGCAGTCGGTAAAACCGCCCGTGCTCGCGCCGAGATCGAGCGCGGTGACGCCGGTGACACTGACGCCGAAGTGGGCGAGGGCGTGCTCCAGCTTGTGGCCGCCGCGGCTCACGAACCTGTCCCCGGCGAGCAACTCGACCTGGTCGCCATCGCGCACGGAATCGCTCGCCTTTTTTGCCGGGTGCCTGTTCACCCGGACCTGCCCGGCCATGATGGCGCGCTGCGCCTTCGCCCGGCTTTCGCACAGGCCGCGGTCCACCAGCGCTTGGTCGAGGCGGGATTTCATCGCCGCAGCGGACTGGAAAGTCCGCGCTCCCGGGAGGGCGGACTTTCCAGTCCGCCAAATGTTGCGACCAGTCGCCCCAAGGCATCCCGCAGCGGATCATCCGTCTCGCCGCAGAAACCCAGATGCGAATGGCGCGTCCAGCCTTCGGCGTGAGTGAGCCTCTTCCCCAGCCGGGCGACGGTGCGGGATTCCTCGTCCGCGGCGGCGAGGTAGCTGTTCATGCCCTGACTCGCGTCGAGCCATTCCTGCTGGCTCTGATGGCAGGCAAGCGCGGCCAGCTTCTGTTCGTGGACCGAGGCGGTGTTCACCAGAAGTTCCGGCTTCACGGGCTCCCGGAGCGGCCCGCGCAGTCCGTGCGGGGTCGCGTGATAGATCGTCACCGGACCGTTCCATGGAGCGCGAGCGGGACGGGGACGGAAATTCGGCATACCGCGGGCAAAGGCGCCACTGACCGCGAGGCGGCACGTCTCGGTGTGGTCCTCCATGTAATCCACCGGCGGATGCGTGAGCAAAATGGTCGGGCGAACTTGGCGAACCAGCGCAACGACGCGCGCGAGGTTCGCCGCGTTGTAGGAGATGGCGAGGTCGTCGCAGAAAGGCGGGTGCCAATTCGCTCCCAGCGTTTTCGCGGCGGCCTGAGCCTCTTGCCGCCGGACGGTGGCCGTGCGGGCCGACGACATGGTAGAACTGCCAAGGTTGCCGCGGGAGACATTGCAGCAATGCAGCTCCCAGCCCCGTTCGCGCAGGAGCAGGAGCGTGCCGGCGGCACGGAATTCGATGTCATCCGGATGGGCGAACAGCGCTAGGACGGCGGGCATTGCTGGCGCCGACAGAAGCAGAACCGCCACCGCGAAGTCGAACCGGTAATCCGGCCGCGCGCCATGTCATCCACCCGGCGAGGAAGGTTCAGGCACTGAAAACACAAGTGGCGGCCGGGTGGCCGCCACTTCGAATTCGATGTTCCCGCCGGGCTTACTGAGTCCGGACGCGATAGACCTGTGTATCGGGCACCACGGTGCGTTGATCCTTCAACGTCGCCTGCCCATTGGCTCCTGCGACGGCGCCGTTCACCTGCTCCCATGTGGCGAAGTTCGTCCACGCCTCGAGGAACACGGTTTTCCCTGCACCCGTCAGCACATCCACCTCAAATCGTCCGTCGGCGGCGACGCGGTAGCCGGTAATGGTCACGGTGTCCGGCACGCCCCCGGTGGTCTTGAGCGTAAACCGGGTGACATGGCCGTAACCGCTGGTGCCCTCGTATGCCGGGGCGGCGTTGGACGCAGTCGCGCCGATTTTCGCGAAGCGGAGCTCCACATCGTAGGTCTTCCCTTCAGCCAGGAGATTGGCGGCCAGGGTGATGGACGTGGCGCTGTTGGCGAGCGTCACCGGCGGGGTGGCACATTCATTGGGTGCCTGGAGAACGGTGCGTCCCTGGTCATCCGTGATCACGATTTCCACGCGGTCGTTGGCGGCGGCCCCGGTGAACGGATTCCACTGGAGCGTGAAGGCGTCCTTCGGGTCCACGGCCTGCGCCGCCGCATAGTTGGCGCACTTGGGCACCGGCGGGGCGCCAGCCATCGCCAGCGACAGGTTTCCGGTCTGCCCGCCGATGGTGACCGTGCCCGTGTAATTGCCGGCCGGAAAGGCGGTGTTCAGCGCCGCCGCCGAGGCGGCCGAACCGATCGTGAAATACTGGCCCACCACCGCAGACATGGTCCGAACGGTGCCGCCCGGAAGCCGGACGGACGCCGCGGAAACCGTGCCCCCGGTTCCCGGGGTGAAGAAGGCACCGAACTGGCCGATGGAATCGTCTCCGGAACGCCCCTCCACCGGATCGGCCGCGGAAGTCTGCATGAATCCGACATCCTTCATCACAAAGAAGAAGTTGCTGCGTTCAGCGGGGCCGTTGGCACAGGGCTCCGTCACCGGATTTTTGACCGTGAACGAACCGCCAACGCCCTCGCCCGCCAGGGTGTTGCCCGCGAGGTCCTTGAACCCGTCCGGATTCAGGCCCCAGATGATCGCCGCCCCGGCGGGAAAGCCCCCGGGCATCGCGCAGGTCAACGTCTGGCCACCATTGCTCCACGTGTAGGTGACATTGCCGAAGTTCGGCAGGTTGATCCACACCACATCCTGCACCGCCTGCATGGCTTCACTGAAGTTCAGCACCAGCGGCGTGGCCGGGTCCACCTGCGAGGCCAGCGCCGGGGTGTAACCGGCGAGCGCCGGCTTGGTGGTGTCGCCCCCGGAACTTCCTCCGCTGACTTTCAAGGGCACGTCCAACCCACTGAAGTAGCCGGTAAGTCCGACCGCCCCCGGAATTGCGGAAGTGTTGCGGCCGGTGACTTTGACGAAGGTCAGGTTCACTTCCAGATCCCCGCCTGCGAGCGTGTTGGCGGGCACGGTGAATGAGGTCGCCGTGCCGGCAAGAGCCCCGGCCTGCCACGGCATGGGGGAACGGGTCAGTTCGCCGTCGGCACTGTGCACGCTGACGACCACATAGTCGCTCGCGGTCAACCCGGCCGGTGCGGTCCACTGGACCGTGAATGGCTGCGCGGGATCAATTGACTGCGCCGCCGCGTAATTGGAGATGGGACTAGCCGTCGGATAGGCATCGCCATTGACTGAAAGCGACGCGTTCAGGGTCGCGAAATCGGAATCGATGATCTGATAGTTGACCGGACCGTTCGGGATGTCCCCGTCCAACTCCGCCTGGGAGGAATACGCCTGCTCGAAAATGGAGGACGTCGGATCGTCGCCGGGGCTGAAAAAGATCGGGAACAGCTTCCCCGGAATGTTGGCCTGCCCCAGCGTGATTTCGTCGGGACCCGCGGTGGCGATGAACGAGAACACCCTGTAAGCCTCGCCACCGGAATCGAGGACGATGGTTCCCGGCCCGGTCTGGTTGTAACCTCGGCCCTTGAACAGGCCATAGGCGGTGACTCCAGCCTGGACGGAACCGGAAGCGGTCAACAGCGCCGCGGCAATGCCGACCCGGAAAAGACGGAAGTATTGGGGACGGTTGGGACCTTTCATGACCCCACGAAGACAGCAAATCGCAACGCCGGCCAGAATGCCGAATTCGACCGGTCTCAGGCCAGCGGCCGCCGATCATCATACCGGTGCAGGCCCACACCGAATGCTTGCCTCCAGGTTCGTTCAGGGCGATTCCCTTGCCCCGATGCCGATCTTCCTGGAATGCGACCGCTGCACCGCCTGTTGCCGCTGGCCCGGTCAGGTGAAGGTCTCGGAGGCCGAGATCACCCAGATGGCCGCTCACATGGGTCTCTCAGAAGGCGACTTCATCGGCCGCTTCACCCGCTTGAACGCCAATCGCAGCGGCCTCGCATTAACCGATCAGGCCAACGGCGCCTGCGTGTTCCTCGAGGGCGACAACTGCCGGGTAAATCCGGTGAAGCCGCAGCAGTGCCGGGATTTCCCGAACCTCTGGAATTATCCCGGGTCCGAGGGGATCTGCCGCGCCAAGCCGGTTGAAGTGGCACCGGACGAGTGGCGCCGGCGAATCCAGCTCGCGACCGGACGCGACCTCCCCGCACCCAAGTGAGCCCAGCCGGTCTCAACGGCGACGCAACCAACCATTGGCGCGCATCCAATCCGCCGCCCGGTCCGGCCACGTGGTCACCGGGTTGTCTGTCCGGCGCAGGCCGTAGCCATGCCCCCCGAAGGGATAGATGTGCAGCTCGAACGGCACTTTGGCCTGCTTCAGGCCGGCGCTGAACCCGAGCGCATTCTCGACCCGGACCGGATCGTCCTGGCTCATGGCGATGAACATCGGCGGGGTGTTCGTCGACAACGGCAGGTCGGCGGCGACCCGATCCCCCTGCTCTTTGTCAGTCAGATAGCCCGGATAGATCAGCACGGCGAAATCCGGCCGGCAGCTCCGCTGATCGGCTGCGTCCACGGCGGGATAAGTCCGCGCCGACGAACGGGTGCTCAACGCCGCGGAGAGGTGGCCGCCGGCAGAAAACCCGAGGACGCCCATCCGATCGGGATCCAGCCCCCATTCCTTGGCGTGATGGCGCATCAGTCCGAGCGCGCGCTGGGCATCCGGCAAGGCGACCGCATCCTTTTCGAGTCCGGGACGTTTGGGCACCCGGTATTTGAGCAGCACCCCGGTCACGCCGATCGAGTTGAGCCACTCGCACACCTCGGTTCCTTCCAAGTCGAGCGCGAGAATGTGGTAACCGCCTCCCGGGCAGACCAGCACCGCGGCGCCCGTATCGCGAGCCGGCGCCGGCCGATAGACGCTCAGCGTGGGTTTCGTGACGTTGCCGAGGCGGATCACCCGCTGACCGGCGATCAGCTGGTCCGTGGGCTTCGTCAGGTCCGCCTCTTCCCCGATCACGCCGGCTTCACCCGGCGGCTTTCCTGGCCAAAGGTCCAACACCACCGCCGGAGTGCCTGCCCCGCCGGCAATCGAGCCAACCAGCATTCCGATGGCAACCCACGCGCACTTCCTGAATCCGGGGAACATCATGTCGCGAGTGAAGCGATCGACGACGCGGGGGCCAGTCCGAAAATCTCGGAACGCGGGGCAAACCGGCACCGCTGCCCACAACTGCGCCGAAGAACTGAAGCAAAAATCAAATTACGGCTTGCCCTAAACCGGCTCCTCCCTATTTTCGCGCCGCGTTGTGCATCCGTAGCTCAATTGGATAGAGCAGCTGACTACGGATCAGCAGGTTTGAAGTTCGACTCTTCACGGATGCACCACTCTCCCCCAGAGAGTTACGCCAATCTCCATTCGCCCTCAGCTTGGGTTTATTGGACGCTCCGCAGTCTGCAAATCAGCAAATTGCCGCCGATGGGCGTCCACGGAGCTTTTTTCAGGGATACCGCTCCCGACAACTGTCCTCGCTTGAGGTCAGTTGCTGTCGCCTTGATCCGCGGCCGGCCGCCCGCTTTTCACCGGAACAACTTCGGCCAGATCGTCCCCGACTTCGGGCTTGCCCGGACGGCGGGTTCACGCTGACCGTTTTCCCAGTTTCCACGACAACGTTATGGCCAAGAAACAACTCCGCATCGGTCTCATCGGCTACAGCTTCATGGGCCGCGCCCACAGCAACGCCTTCCACCAGGTCAACCACTTCTTCCCCTCCTCCTACGAGTTGGTCCCCCAGGCCGTCTGCGGCCGCGATGCCGCGGCGGTGCAGGCCTTCGCCGACAAGTGGGGCTACAAGTCCATCGAGACCGACTGGCGCAAGCTTATTGAGCGCGACGATATCGACGTCATCGACATCGCCACGCCGAACAACATGCACGCCGAGCAGGCAATCGCCGCCGCCAAGGCCGGCAAGATGATCCTCTGCGAAAAGCCCCTCGGCCTGAACTCCAAGGAAGCGGAGAAGATGCTCAAGGCCGTCGAGAAGGCCGGCGTGCCGAACATGGTCTGGTATAACTACCGCCGCTGCCCCGCCGTCGTCCTCGCCAAGCAGATCATCGATTCCGGCAAGCTCGGCCGCATCTTCCACTACCGCGCGAACTTCCTCCAGGACTGGACCATCAACGCCGACCTTCCGCAGGGCGGCACCGGCCTCTGGCGCCTCGACGCCAAGGTCGCTGGCTCCGGCGTCACGGGCGACCTGCTCGCGCACTGCATCGACACCGCCATGTGGCTCAACGGCGGCATCAAGGACGTCAGCGCGATGACCGAAACCTTCGTCAAGGAGCGCAAACACAACCTCACCGGCAAGGTTGAGAAGGTCAGCATCGACGACGCCTGCCTCTTCCACTGTCACTTCAACAACGGCTCGCTCGGCCTCTTCGAGTCCACCCGCTATGCCCGCGGCCACAAGGCGCTCTACACGCTGGAGATCAACGGCGAGAAGATGTCGCTCAAGTGGGACCTCCACGACCTGCATCGGCTCCAGATCTTCGACTACAGCGACGAAGGCACCGAGCGCGGCTGGAAGAGCGTGCACGTCAGCGATGGTGATCATCCCTACTGCGGCAAGTGGTGGGTGCCCGGCCTCCAGCTCGGCTACGAACACTCCTTCGTCCACGCGATGGTCGAGTTCATCCAGGGCTTGGAGAGCGGCAAGGGCTGCAAGCCCGACTTCAAGGACGGCCTCGCCACCGACTACGTCGTGGACGCCGTGCTCGCCTCGGCCAAGACCCACAAGTGGGTCAAGGTCAAGCAGGTCAAAGGCTGAGCAATCACTGGTAGGGCGGAGCTGCCGCTCCGCCGCAGATTCAAGGCCCGCTCAGAGTTGTTGGGGCGGGTTTCTAGTTTGGCTGCGGAGTCAAGGACTGGACCTGACCGATGGGATTCAGATGAAATTGGATCATGAGCACCTGGCAGTCCGCGCCCGGAAACAGGGGGGAACAATTCACCTGATGAACCTTGATCTGTCGCAAACTTCAGGCCGAAGAGGAGGTCTGTGAAATCCCCCGAGACAATACGAATCTTCATCTCAAGTCCGGGTGATGTGGCGGAGGAGCGCGCCAAGGCCCGGCAGGTAGTGGAGTTGCTCGGCCGCTGGTATGGGGAACGGCTCACCCTTCAAGCGGTGCTATGGGAAGACCTGCCGTTGCAGGCTGACACTTCGTTCCAGGAGGGCATTGACCTGGTGCTCTCCGAGCAGAACGGCATGGACATCGCCATCTTCATCCTGTGGTCACGCCTCGGTTCGGTTGTCGGAGGTGCCACACGGAAACCCGATGGGTCGCATTACCGTTCGGGCACGGAAAGGGAGTTCGACCTGATGCTCATGGCCCGGGCGCAGTCTCAAGGGAAGCGTCCCCAGATTCTGGCCTATTGCCGCGACGATCCGGATGGGTTTCTAAAACGCATGGGCGGGGAGCATCCCAAGGGGACCGATGCGCTGGGCGAGATGATTCGGCAGCGGGGACTGGCTGAACAGTTCGTCCGAGAACGCTTCCACGATGAGCAGGGGCGCAACCTCCGCGCCTACCACTCTTATCGCGAGCCGGTAACCTTTGCCCAACGCCTCAAGGCACACCTCCGAGAATTGCTGGAAGATCGGCTGGGTGAAAGCAACAGCCCGCTGGAGATGTGGAGCGATGCCCCTTATCGGGGCCTGCAGGTTTTTGACGTCGCGCACGCGCCGATATTCTTTGGCCGGGAAGAGGAAACACTCGGGATCGAGACCTTGCTGCGCCGGCGGGCGACGGAAGAACACTGCGCCTTTGCAGTCATTGTCGGTCCGTCAGGGTCCGGCAAGTCGTCACTGGCCCGGGCGGGCGTCGCGTCGGAACTGCTTCGGCAAAACCTTGACGACACGGTCCGCCAGTGGCGTTGCGCCATCTTTACCCCCGCGCAAAGCCAAGGACGGCTGATCCACGGCCTAGTCCGGAGCCTAGAGGCAGCCCTGAAGGAACTGCGAAACCGAAGCGGTGAGAACGACACGCTCGCAGAAACGTTCCAAACGGCTCCGGAAACCGCGACCGGGCTGGCGCTGAAGGCGGCCCTGGCGGACGCCGCGGGGACGGTCGGCGGCCCGGTGCGGATCCTTCTCATTCTTGATCAACTGGAGGAACTCTACACCGACAGCCGCCTGTCCGACGCAGAAAGGGAGGTGTTTCTCCGGGCAGTGGAAAGTCTCGCCCGCTCCGGGGGAGTCTGGGTTCTGGCCACGCTGCGGAGTGATTTTTACCCCATTGCCCAATCCTCAAGGACGTTCCTGCGACTCAAGGGTGCGACCGGCCAGGTGGACCTGTCCCCGCCGGGTGCGTCAGCCGTTCAACGGCTCATCAGCGGACCGGCCCGGCGGGCGGGGTTGCATTTTGAACGGCCGGAAGGCGGCCGTAAACCGCTCGATGAGGAACTGCTGGATGACGCCCAGAAACTGGGCGATGCGCTGCCCCTGATTGAAGATGCTCTGCGCGAACTCTACGACCGGCGCAACGGAGGCCGAACGCTCACCTTTGCCAGCTACCGGCAGATGGGCGGTGTGGAGGGCGCCCTCGGGCGGCGGGCGGAGGCCGTTTTTTTCGGCCTGTCGCCGGAGGTTCAAAAGGTGTTTGAACAGATCGCGCCGGCGCTGGTGGCGGTGAGTTCCGGCCCGGAAGACCGCGTGGTCCGCCGCCACGCGCAAACCAGCGTCCTCACGGACACGCCGGAAAAGAAAGCCCTCGTGGAAAGCCTCATCCGGGAACGGCTGCTTACGGCCCATGAACAGGAAGGCCATTCCACCGTGGCGCTGGCCCATGAGATCCTTTTCCACGCGTGGCCCCGGCTGGCCGGCTGGATCCGCGAGCACCACGATTTCCTGCGGCTGCGCGCCAATCTGGAACGGGACTGCCAGCGGTGGTCCAACGCCGACAGGAAACACCGCCGCACGCTGCTGCTGCCCCACGGGCTCAAGCTGGATGAAGGCCGCCAGTTTCTTAGACAGGCCGCGAGGTTTGGCGGCGAGGATAACCAGCCGCTGGCCCGGTATGTCCGCGCATCACTGCAACGGTGGACCTTGATCCGGGTGGGCTGGGCCGGGGGCATTCTGGCCGGGTTGATCCTGGCGATCGCCGCGACCTCCTATACGATCAGCCACCGGCTGGGAATCCTGATCGTCACGAGTGAGCCACCGGGGGCGAAAATCTCCGTGGAGGGCAAGGAATGGGGAGTGACGCCCTACGCGAGCTATTTTGTCCGACCCCGACCAGTCGCCCTGACACTCGTGAAGGATGGGTTCGCGGCCCAGACCGTTCAGGCATCCGTCAGGGCGGGGCTGCCATTTGAGGTCAACGTGCCCCTGACCAAGGGCGGAGATATAGGCTCGAAAGTAAGCATGTCACTGGGGAATGTAACCGTAGTCGCTATCCAGGGGGACGTGCGGGTGCAGCGAAAGCAGTCAGCTACGGCTGACCCAGCCGTAACCGACATGGTCTTGCAGGACGGCGACAGAATCCACACCGGCAAAAACAGCAGGGCTACCATCCGAAGGGCAACCGGCGAAGCATTCCTGTTGGATGAGCTGACCACGACGGAAGTTCGATCTGACTCAGAAAAGCCCGAGAACGGCCTTCGGCAACTGCTCCGTGGGACCCTCTATTTCTTTGGTAAGGAGGCTGGCTTTGAATTTAAGACACAAACTGTTGGTTTGACAAGGGGTTGACAACCCACGCCCTAGGCGGGGACGTGTTTGCAGTTATTTGTAGGGGTCTTCGGGAAATAGACTTTGCCTGATGACAGAGCCAGCGGTTTGGGGGCAATTGAAGGGCGAAGGCTATTTACGCTCGCTCAAAGCTCGCGCCGGGCGTCGAAGTCTGTAGCGTTTCCGACGCGGGTTTGATCCCGCTTTGCCGATGAATCCTGCCGTCAATCTGTTCGCCGTGATCGCCGCCCTTCAGGGATCGCCCAACGTGGTGCGCTTTGTGGACCGGGAGTCCGGCCGTCTGGTGGCTGTGGATCTGGAACTCTATCGCGCGGCCAAGACCAAACGATCGGGGGGCGAGGATCTGGCGGAAACTGGCAGCCAGGACCTGGAATTGGCCCGGACCATCGTGGCGGACAAAGGCCGGCGATTCGTCATCGGCCCCGGACCGGCGGATTTCCCCGAATACCGGGCGATGCAGGACTACATCGCGTTCCTGACGGATCGGACTTTGGCGTTTGATCTCGCCCAAGCGGTCAAGGCGCGCGGGGCCTTCCGAAAGTTCAAGGAGACATTGGATCAGCTCGGCATGCGGCATGACTGGCTGGCATTTCGGGACCGCGCACTCGACCGTTGTGCCCGGGAGTGGATCGCCAAACGCCAGTTCGCCCTCGACGAAACTCCCCTGCCACCGAAGCCCCGCCGGACCCAGATGCGCTGGAGCAGCGGGCGCCCGTTCTGAACCGCGCGGCGCCTTCAGCCGCCGGCGACAATCTTCACGATTTCGAGACGGGCACCGTCGGTGAGCCAACGGCCGGAGAACTCGCTCGGCGCAACGGCCTCGCCGTTGAGCTCGACCACCACTGACCGTGGCAGCAACCCCTGCCGGACCAGGAACTCCTCCAGCGTGCAGGGGGCGGCGGTCATCAGGGGCTGGCCGTTCGCGGTGAGTTGGAGGTCAGCCATTTTTCGGCTCCCGCGGAAGCTGCCGTCCCAATTGCCGGAACCACGGCGCGAACATCTCGCGCATGTCCGGCATCTCGGATTCGGGCTCGGTCCGGGAACGCAGGTATTGCGGAAAGGCGAGGCGCAGGGTCGCCGTGCCGGAACGCAGGGCTTCACCGGCGGCATCGGTCACCCGGTAGTCGAATTCCACCCGGGCGGGCCACTGGTCGGTCACGACCCGGACAGCCCGCGGCGCGAGAGGGTCGATCCAGCCAGCTCGGTCGATGTCGCGAAAGGTGATGCGGACATTGCAGCCTTCCGGGATGAAGGCGTCCGCCAGGTCGATCAGGTCGTTCTCCAGCCGGCGCTGTTCGGCGATGAGCGTGTAGCTCGACTCCGCCCGGACGGGGACGAAGTCGGTGAACTTCGCCGCATCCTCCCATTTGACGGTCACGGAGCCGCCGCCCTTCGGCGCGGTGGAAGCGCAGCCGGCGCCCACGAGGACAAGCAGCACGGCGGAGAGGGTGCACTTCGGCTTCATGCGGACGGACGGTCAGATCGGTTCCTTGAGCAGCTGGATGAACTGCCGCATCGCCGGTGACAGCACCTTGGTCTTCTTGGCGATGATCGCCAGCGGGCGGGTCGGCAGCGCATCCGCAAACTTCAGCGCCACCAGCGTCTGTTTGGAGACCTCCTGCACTACCGTGCTTTCCGGCACGATGCTCACACCGGCCTCGATCTCCACGGCCCGTTTCACGGTCTCGATGTTGTCGAATTCCATGGTCGTCTTCACCGCCACGCCGGAATCGCGCAGGATCTTGTCGATCGCCTTTCGGGTGGGGATGTCAGATTCAAACGCGATGAACTTCTGCCCCTCGAGATGCGAAAGCCGGAGGTTCTTCTCCTTCGCGAGCGGGTGCTTGGGATGGCAGATGAGCACCAGTGTCTCCTCGCGCAGCGGAATGACTTCGAGCCGGGAATCCTTGTTGGGATAGGCCACAAGGCCGAGGTCCACGACATTGCCGACCACATCCTCGTAAACCTGGTTGGCCCGCTGGTATTCGACGTGGACCGTCACCGTGGGGAAGCCCTTGAGGAACTTCTTGAGGTAGGGCGGCAGGTCGTGCAGGCCGATGGAATAGATCGTCGCCACGCGGATGGTGCCGCTGACGATGTCCTTCACCTCCTGCAACCGGCTGATCAGGGACTCGTAGGTGTGGATGACCTGCTTGCCGTATTCGTAGAGCAGCTCGCCTTCGCGGGTCAGGCGGAACTTCTTCTTGCTGCGCTCGATCAGCAACGTCTTGAACTGCTTTTCGAGCGAGCTCACCTGCTGGCTGACGGCGCTTTGCGTCACGCCGTTGATCTGGGCGGCCTTGGTGAAGCTCTCGGTTTCAGCGAGATCACAGAAGACCTTGAAGCTTTGAATCTGCACGGCGGCAGTAAATCACACCCGACCGGCGATGCCAGCCAGGAAGCGGCCCGGCCGGCGACCGAGCCTTCAGGCCCCTTTCAGTTTTTCCAGCAGGCCCATCCTTTCGACGAGCGGAAGCAGGGCAAACGAAGTCGCATCGAAGAATCCATGTGCCAGCACCGCGACCCAGAGGGACCGGTGGTAGAGCAGAATCGTCCCCAGCCCCAAGCCGAGCGTGCCGGTCAGGGCGACTCCGACGACACCCTGGGGCCAGTGGCCCATTCCAAACACGGCCGCCGTCAGCACCACCGCGACAACCTTGCCCCGCGTGGTCTGGCCCCGGTCCGGCAGCAGGTCGAACAGGTAACGGAACACGCCCGCCCGCCACAGTTCCTCCCGCAGTCCGGCCACCACAAAGCTGATCAGCGTCATGGCCACCAGCAGATACACGGGATCCTGCAGGGCCCCGGGCTCCACCAGCTTTTCGACGTTCGGTCGGAGACCCTTGAACGACTCCGGGTCAGTTCCCGTCACCTTGGCCCCGACGAGCAGGATTCCGCCCACGCCCAGAACCACCGCGGCCACGGCAATCCGCAGCGCCACCGAATGCAGCAGTCCCCAGGCCCACGGCTGCCACCAGCCTTTGGTCCGCGCGAACAGTTCGTCCCGGTTAAAGCCGCGGATCGCGCACGCGATCAGGAAAATGACGGCGAAGATGACCAGATTCTCCGCGGCGACGAGAAAGAGCTCACCGACCGTCTTTGGCAGGATCGAGCCTTCCGGAGCCGATTTCTGTCCGGTAAGCCGCAGGAACCATTCCTGCCGAAACACCCACGGGAGAATCACGCCGAGCAGCAGCGGGTAAGGCGCCAGCACGAACAACGCGAGCCAGCTACGCCACCGGGGGTGCCGGGGAAGCGGGAGCGGTTCTCCCTGAACCGGCGGCGGGGCGGTGTCCAAAAGAGGCGGGGCGTCCATCGCCGGCACTGTGACCGGCGCAGGACGCCCCGCCAAAAAGAAAACCCCGCCATGGCCGTGGGAAACAGGTCCCTTCTACCAGAAGGCACCAGGTGGGAGCAGCGGGCAACGCTCGCCTTCCTGTTATGGAGGCCTGGCGTTGATTGCTTGGAACCGCTTCAACGCTCCCTTTCGGATTACAAGGTCGAAGGACGTTGTCTCGATACACGCACCGGGCAGGGAAACTTGAAAAGAGCCGGCGAGCAGTGCTCGCGCTGAAGGATTAATCGGCCGGCAAGGTCCGCAGCTCAAGCCGGATTTTGCGAAACCCTCAGCGAGAACCGACACCCAAGTCCGAATCTCAAAACGGCCGGTGAGTTCCGAAGCCGCCCTTGGGACAGCCTTCCGGTCAGCCGAGCCGTTCGCGCAGGCGGCGCGCGACCGCGAGAAACGCTTCGGCCGGGGCGCTGTCCGGAGCACCGGCCACCACCGGGACGCCCGCGTCGCCCCCTTCCCGGATCGCCGTGTAGATCGGCACTTCGCCGAGGAACGGCACTCCCCGGCGCCCAGCCTCCATGCAACCACCGCCGTTGCCGAAGATCTCCACGCGCGAGCCGTCGGGCGCGATGAAATAGCTCATGTTCTCCACGATCCCGAGGATCGGCACGTTTACCTTCTCGAACATCGCGATGCCCTTCCGGACGACGCCAATGGACGCCTCCTGCGGCGTGGTCACGATGACCCCGCCATCCAGCGGAACCGTCTGGCAGAGGGAAAGCTGGGCATCACCGGTGCCGGGCGGAAGGTCCACAATGAGATAGTCGAGGGTGCCCCAGTCCACCTGATGCACAAACTGCTGGATGGTCTTCTGGATCATCGGCCCACGCCAGATGACCGGCTGATCGTCCTGCACGAGCAACCCCATCGACATCACCTTCACGCCATGTGCCACCGGCGGAACGAGCTTTTCGTCCTCGGTGATCTGGGGCCGGTCGCGCTGTCCCATCATCAGCGGAACGCTCGGGCCGTAGATGTCGCAGTCGAGCAGTCCGACCTTCGCTCCCAGGTTCACGAGGGCGCACGCCAAGTTGACCGAACAGGTGGACTTGCCCACTCCGCCCTTGCCCGAGGCGACGGCGACGATTCGCGCCAGGCCCGGCACCTTGTTGCGGGCCGCCATTCCCGGAGCCGTCGCGGCGGCCTGCTGGGGCGTGGGCACGCGCACCTGCACATGCGCGTCCTTCAGCGCGGGAAACTGCTCGCGCAAGGTCAGGCGGGCGGCGTCCGCGATCTTTTCCCCGAGCTCGGGATTGGGAGTCGTGAGCTCGATCAGCACGCCCACCGCATCGCCATCAATCTGGATCTCCTTCACGAGCCCGAAGGACACGATGTCGCGGCTGTAGCCGGGATACTTGACGAGGCGGAGGGCGGCGAGGACGGCTTCCTGTGTCATGGGGAGTGCGGCAGCGATGAACTGAGCGGCGAGACTACGCGCCTTTCCAGACGTCCGCAAACCGCATCCGGATCGCAGACTCGGGAACGCAAAGGCCCGCGCCGGAGCGACGCGGGCCTGACAGTCGCGGTATCAGAACCCTTCAGGGCTGTCCGGCCGTGGAACCGCCCATTGCAGCGGTTTTCGGCGCCTTGCGGCCCTTGTCACTGAGCGCACCGAGGAACGTAGTAATGGCGTTCACCTGATCATCAGTGAGCTGTTTGCCCAATTGGAGCTTCGCCATTTCCCGCACGGCGTCCGCGAGCTTCGCGTGTTTGCCGTCGTGGAAATACGGCGCGGTCAGCGCGATGTTGCGGAGGCTGGGAACCTTGAAGACATACTCGTCGGCCTCGTCCTTGGTGACCTCGATACGCCCCTTGTCGGCGGTGTTCGAGTAAGGCTCGAGAATGCCGATCTTGCGGTAGCCGTTTCCGCCCAGGAGCGGGCCGGTGTGGCAGGTCGTGCAACCGACCGTGAGGAACTCATGCAACCCCTGCTGCTCGGCCGCGGTGAGCGCGGAATCCTTGCCCTTCAGGAAATCATCGAAGCGGTCCCGCGTGACGAGCGTGCGCTCGAACGCCGCGATGGCCTTGGCCATGTTATCATAGCTGACCGGCGCGGTCTGGCCGGGGAACGCCTTGCCGAACGCCTTCACGTAGCCCTTGTCGGCCGTGAGGCGGGCAATCACTTCGGCCTCGGCGGGCATCGCCATCTCAATGGGGTTGAGCACCGGTCCCTTGGCCTGGTCGGCGAGCGTCTCGGCCCGGCCATCCCAGAACTGGGCCAGATGGAAACCGGCGTTCAGAACCGTCGGCGAATTGCGGCCACCCCGTTTGCCGAACGCGCCCGGCGAGGTCGGCTCGTTGTCCACCCCGCCCCGGCCCTTGTCCACGACGTGGCAGGAATTGCAGGACTGCGATTCGTTCTTCGAGAGGCGCTTCTCAAAGAACAGTTTCTTGCCCAGGGAAATCTGCTCCTTGGTGTCGTTCTCGGCGCCCGGCATCCGCTCCGGGATAGGGGCGACCACTTCCAGTGCCTGCTTGCGCAGCGAGGCCGCGTCCGCGGCCCGGGTGTTCAGTGACGACAGTGCCGCGATCGCGGCGACCGATACGGTAATGCTCTTGAGGTTCATGGTGAAAACGTGTGCGAGAACAGAACTGTGGATCGGGTCAACGGCGACGCCATCCACATTTTTTGCCGGAGGGCGGCCATGCCGGCGCGTGGAGCGCTCAGTGCGCCGGTTTGCCGGAGACGTCCGCCGCGTGCTGGGAGAACGATTTTCCGCGACCAGTCGGCGCGATCACCGAGTCAATCACACCACGCTCGAACTCATCCCACATCGGGGACATGCCCCGCAACTTGGTGACGATCCTGGCGAAGGTCTCGACGGTGTAATCCACGTCCTCGACGGTATTGTCCTTGCCCAGCGTCATGATGATGTTGCCTTGCGCCAGCGCGTGATCGAGGCCGATGGCGCCGAGCACGTGGGAAATCTTAAGCGATTTGCTCACGCAGCTTGAACCGCTCGCCACCGCGAAGCCCTGATGATCGAGCATCAGCAACTGCCCCTCGCCCTCGATGAATTCGGTCGAAATGTTGATGTTCGTCGGCACGCGCTTCGGTCCCGGCTCCGGGCCGTTGAGCTTGATGAAGCGGATCTTCGAGCGAAGCCCTTCCCACAGGCGGGCCTGCAGTTCGGCCACATGTTTCGCCCGCGAGTCCAGCTCCGTGACCGCGACCGCGGCGGCGACCCCTCCTCCAACGATGGCCGGAACGTTCTCGGTGCCGGCCCGGCGCCCGCCCTCCTGCACGCCGCCGTGTATGATGCTCACTAGGCGCGCCTTCTTGTTCCGGTAGAGCACGCCAACTCCCTTCGGCCCGTAAAACCGGTGGGGCGAAAAACTCACCAGCGCGGCCCCAAACTCCTTCACATCCACCGGCAGCCAGCCCGCGCTCGCCTCGCAGTCCACGTAGAGCGGCACCGCCTTTTCGGCGCAGATGCGCCCCACCTCGCGGATCGGCTGGATGGCGCCGATGTCGTGGTTCACGTGATGGATGGCCACCAGCACGGTCTGCGGCGTGATCGCGGCCTGCAATTCGTCCAGCCGGATGATGCCCTCGGAATCCACGCCTACCCGCGTGCAGGTCCAGCCCTGCTTTTCGAGGAACTCCACCGAATTCATCACGCTGGGATGTTCGGTGGCGGAAATGACCAGGTGCTTGCCCTTGCGCTCATTGGCGTAGGCAACGCCCTTGATCGCCAAGTTGGCAGACTCGGTGCCGTCGGACGTGAAGAAGATCTCCTCCTCGCTGTCCGCCCGGATCAGCGCGGCCATCTGCTGCCGCGCCTGCTTGAGGGCGTCGCGCACGCGCAATCCATGGTGATGCAGCGACGACGGATTGCCGAAGGCCTCGGTGAAGTAGGGCCGCATCGCCTCGAAAACGGCGGGCAGCAGGGGCGTCGCGGACTGGTGATCGAGAAAGACTTGGCGCATGTCGGACAGGGAAAGGGAATCGGCAAAACCGGAACTGGCAACCGGACTGGGAACGAAAAATCCCCTGACGGCCCGGCACATCGCGGCGGCGCCAGGGGATTGCGAGCGAACGCGGTTCAGGCGGCCACCGCGGACACTGCACCAACCTGGGAGGCCGCTTCAGGGTGCTTCTTCACGTAGTCTTCGAGGGCCGCCTTGAGCGCCTCCTCCGCGAGCACCGAGCAATGGATCTTCACCGGCGGCAGGCCGCCCAGGGCATCCACGACTTCCTGGTTCGAGAACTTCAGCGCCTCGTCGATCGTGCGGCCCTTGATGAGTTCCGTCGCCATGCTGGAGCTGGCGATGGCCGAACCGCAGCCGAACGTCTTGAACCGGGCGTCCTCGATCTTCCCGTCCTTGATCTTCAGGCTGATCTTCATGATGTCGCCGCAGGCGGCGGCCCCGACCTCGCCGACGCCGTCGGCATCCTTCAGGTCGCCCATGTTCCGCGGGTTCATGAAGTGTTCCATGACCGTGGGATTGTAGAGGGTGTAGGTATCGCTCATGGCTCGAATCAATGCTGTGTGGTTACTTCTAGAAAGTCAGTTTGTCACCTGGGTGACGGGAATCCGGGTGCCGTCGGAACGGAACACGATCGGGGTGCGCTCGCGGGCATTGCGCACCGCCCCGCCCGGAATGTGGCGGCCGGCCAGTTCGGCGATGTTGGCCTGCGCAAACACTTCGCGAACCCGTTCCTGGGCCGAGGAGAACAGCCCGCACAGGGCACAGCCGCCGGCGTGTTCGCAGCCGAGGTCCTCGTCGAGACACCGGGTCAGTGCCAAGGGGCCTTCGACCGCCTCGATCACCGTCAGGGCGGAGATCTTCTCCGCGGGCAGTGCCAGGCAAAAACCGCCGCCCGAACCGCGGGCAGATTTCACGAGTCCGGCCTTGGACAGGCTTTGAAAAATCTTGCCGAGGAAACTCGGGGGCACGTCCTCCTCGTTGGCCAGCACGTCGAGCATGACCACCTCGCCCTGCGGTCGGCGGGACAGGGCGATCAGGCCCAACACGGCATATTCACTGGCACGGGTGACTTGCATCGGTTTAAGCAGACTGAATTCGTCTGCTTGGCTGCAAAGTAGAAATGAAGTTCGGTGTGTCAAACCCGTTTCGGACATTTTCTGTCCGCTTCCTCAAGCTAGCGCGGAGCGACCGCCAGCCAACGGGTTACATACGGGTCGGCCCGGGCCAAAATCCAGTAGGCGAACCCGTCGCGCAGCCGGCTGAACCAAGATCGCGACCGCTGCCATTCAGGCCAAAGAATCCGCCGGGAGCGCTGTCGCAGCTGCTCAAAAATCGCCGAACCGCCCGCGACCACCTCGGGGTCGGTCAGGCGCAGCATCAGCTCGTAGTTGATGTGCAGGGAGCGGGTGTCGAGGTTGGCCGAGCCCACGTAAACCGCCCGCTCGGTGACGACCAGTTTGGTGTGCATCACCTGCGGCTCGTATTCGTAGATTTCAACTCCGGCCCGGAGCAAACGGGCATAAAGATGCCGGGCTGCCCGGCGCGACAGGGCCACGTCGGACTTTCCGGGCACCACGATCTGCACCGGCACTCCGCGCCGGGCGGCCATGCGGAAGAGCTGTCGCTGCCGCAACGTGGGCAGGAAGTAGGCGGACGCGATCTGGATACGCGCCGCGGTGGCCAGGTCCTCCCGGAGGCGCAGCTGAAAGGCGCTCGCGAACCGGCCCGGGCCGCTCAGCAGCAGCTCCAGTTCCGGGGATACCGAAATCGATGGGGGCCGCTGTCCGCGCCGGATGCGCGCGAACCATTGCTGGGGCGCCTTGGCGATCCGCCACATGCGGTCGAATTCCTTCGCCAACACCCGCGCCACCGGACCGGTGATGGCCAGTCCAGCATCCGCCCAGCCATGGGTCACGCCGTCGCCCGCATATTCCTCGGCCACGTTGAAGCCACCCACGCCGGCATGTTCCTCGTCGATCACGACGAGCTTGCGGTGATCGCGGATCGGCAACCGGCGCAGCTTGAGCGGATTGAACTCGCGCACCTGGCCGCCGGCCGTGACCAATGGGGTCCAGAACCCCGGCGGCAAGGCGTCCGAGCCCAGGGCATCCACCAGCACGCGGACCTCCACGCCCCGTCGCGCCGCGTCGATCAGGGCCTCGCAGACGGCATGACCGGCATGATCCGGGGCAAAGATGTAGAACTCCATCCGCACCGAGCGCCGGGCGCGACCGATCACCGCGAGCAGCCGGCGAAGAAACTGCCGGCCGTTCTGCAGCCACCGATACTGATGCCGGGGGCCGTCCATGAACGCGCCTCAGACCCGCCCCAGCAGCGATTTGGCGCGGTTGACCCAGACCTTTTCGCGCTGGCGCTGGAATTTCGGGGCGTGTTGGTCGTCCTGAATGACCTCCGCGAGCTCCCGCCGCGCTCCCGGTTTGTCGCCGCGTTCGATGAGCAGTTCCGCGTATTGCACCTTGGCCCGTGCGTAGCCGTGATTCGCCAGCACCCGCTGCCACGCCTGAAAGGCGGAATCCTTGTCGCCGAGTGCGGTCTGGGCTTCCGCCAGCGCCATCAGCGTGTGTCCGTAATCGTGCCTGGGATCGGCCGCGATCACCTGCTCCAGCAACGGCCGGGCCTCGCCGGGCCGGTTTTGGCGGAGCAGGCACTGGCCCAGGTGGGCCACCGTGTCGAGATCGCTGGCATCGCGCTCCAACGACGCCCGGTAACTGGCTTCCGCCTTCGCCAGCTTGCCTTGGGAAAAGTAGATGTCCGCCAGGTCGAGATGGTCGCGGGCCTTGTCGAGGTGATGGATGCGCCCCTCGAGTTCCTTGATCCGGCGGCGCTCGCCCGCTCCCGGCAGTTCGAACCCGCGCATTCCCCGCCCGCCGGCCGGCCCCTCCTGCCGGTAAACGAGGAAAAAGTAGAGCAGCGGCGTGATGATGAAGAAAAAGATGATCGAGAGCCCGAGCCAAACCGCCCACCACGTTTCGTCCCGGCGGATGGCATCCACCAGCATCCACACCTGAAACGCCACGAAGAGCAGGCCCACCGGGTGCGTGAAGGCTTCCACCAGCGAGGAAAGCTCAAGAATCGCGAACACGGGGCGCAGGCTAACGTCGCTCCCGCCAAGGTCCATCCGGATTCGCCGCGCGGTCCCCGCACTCCCCGCGACTCGACTTCCCCTGCCCCGCCCCGTATCACTGCGGCCGCGTTCGTGCCCGCATATGCCTGATTCTTCCGCTCCGTCCGCCGCACCGGCTGCTCCCAGCGATTTCATCCGCGACATCGTCGCCGCCGACCTCGCGGCGGGACGCCACCAGCGCGTCCACACCCGCTTTCCGCCCGAGCCCAACGGCTACCTCCACATTGGCCACGCCAAATCCATCTGCCTCAACTTCGGCATCGCCCGGCAGTTCGGCGGCCTGTGCAACCTGCGGATGGACGACACCAATCCCGCCAAGGAGGACGTCGAGTATGTTGAGTCCATCATCGCCGACGTGAAGTGGCTGATCGCCGGCTGGGCCGATCACTGCCTCGGCCTGAAGCCCAGGGGCCAGACCCCGGAATCGCGCCCCGTGAACGGCACCGCGGACTTCTACCTTCCCGCGGTGGTTCCGGGCGGGGCCAACGGCGCCGAACTGGAGCCGTTCTACGCATCCGACTACTTCGAGCAGATCCACGCCTACGCCGTGCGGCTGATCGAAAAGGGCCTCGCCTACGTGTGCGACCTGTCGCCCGAGGACACGGACAAGTTCCGGGGAACACCGGATCGGCCGGGCACCAACAGCCCCTTCCGCGACCGTTCCGTGGCGGAAAATCTGGATCTGTTCGCTCGCATGAAGGCCGGGGAATTCCCGGACGGCGCCCGCTCGCTCCGGGCCAAGATCGACATGGCCGCGCCCAACATCTGGCTGCGCGACCCGCTCATCTACCGCATCCGCCACACGGCGCATCATCACACCGGCGACAAATGGTGCATCTATCCGCTCTATGACTTCGCCCACTGCCTGAGCGACTACCTGGAGGGCATCACCCACTCGGTCTGCACGCTGGAGTTCGAGGTGCACCGGCCCCTCTACGACTGGATTCTCGAATCGCTCGGCCTGCCGCGCCCGCTGCCGCACCAGTTCGAGTTCGCCAAGCTGATCCCCACCTACCTGATCGTATCGAAGCGCAAGCTGATCGCGCTGGTCAACGAGGGCATTGTCTCCGGCTGGGACGACCCCCGCATGCCCACGATCTCCGGCATCCGCCGCCGCGGTGTCCCGGCCGAAGCACTCCGCAACTTCGCCATCGGGGTCGGCGTGACGAAATTTGTCAGCACCACCGACATTGCCGTGTTCGAGCACGCCGTCCGCGAGGACCTCAACCAGCGGGCGCTGCGCCGGCTTGCCGTGCTTCGGCCGCTGAAGGTCGTGCTCACCAACCTCGCGCCGGGCGAAACCATCGAGTTCGAGGCCGGCAACAATCCGACGGACCCCAATGCCGGCACGCGGAAGCTCGCCTTCACGCGCGAACTCTGGATCGAGCAGGACGACTTCATGGAAGTCCCGCCCCCGAAGTATTTCCGCCTGCGCCCCGGTGGCGAGGTGCGCCTGAAATACGCCTGCATCATCCGCTGCGACGAGGTCGTGAAGGATTCCGCGGGCAATGCCACCGAGCTGCGTTGCACCGCGGATCTGGAAACCCGCAGCGGCGGCGCCAATGCGGCCAAAAAGGTCAAGGGAACGATTCACTGGGTGAGCGCGGCGCATGCCGTGGACGCGGAGGTCCGCCTCTACGACCGCCTGTTCACCGAAGCCGAGCCGGAAAAGGACGGCCGCGACTACCGCAGCGTGCTGAATCCGCGTTCACTGGAGGTGGTGACCGCCAAGCTCGAGGCCTCGCTGGCCCGGCCGGGCCCCGACGAACGCTACCAGTTCGAACGCCTCGGCTATTTCTGGCCCGACCCGGTGGATTCAACGCCCGGCAAACCGGTGTTCCTCCGCACCATCTCCCTGAAGGACGCGTGGGCGAAGGAATCGGGCAAGGCCTGACCGCCGCCACCGCATAAAGCGGTTCACGCGAGCGGCAGGATCACCGAAATGGTCGTGCCCTTGCCGAGTCGTGACCACACGCGGACCTGCCCGCGATGGGCCTCCACCACCCGGGCGACAATTGCCAGCCCGAGTCCGGTCCCCTTCGGCTTGGTGCTGCTGAGCAGCGAGGTGAAGGCCCGCCGCCGATGCTCCTCGCTCATGCCCACCCCGGTATCACTGAAACGCACGAGGACATGCGTCACCAGTTCCGGGGCGACGCCCAACGGCAAGGCCCTGGACCGGACCGTGAGGGTGCCGCCCTGGGGCATCGCTTCGGCCGCGTTGAGGGTCAGGTTCAGGAACACCTGCTCGAGCTGGGTCGCGTCGCCCTGGATCAGCGGCAGGTCGGCCGCAAAGTTCTGGACCAGCGCCACGCCGGAGGCCTTCAGCTTGTGGCGCGTGAGCAGGGTCAGGTCCGCCAGCAGCCGGTTGACATCCACCTCGGCAACCTGCGGCTCCTGACCGCGGGCCAGGTCAAGGACGCGTTCCACGATCCGCGCGAGGTGGTCCATCTTCTCGCCCATGATGCGGACGTCGGTGTGCCGCGGATCGCCTGGCGGGAACTCCAAGTTGAGCGAGTGATGGAGCATCTTCATCACCGTGAGCGGATTGCGGATCTCATGGGCGATCTCCGCCGCCAGCAGGCCCAGCGCGCTCAGCCGCTCGCTTTGCCGGAGTTCGTCCTCCACCGACACGATCCGTTCGTAGAGCCGGGCCTTCTCGAGGGCGAGCGCCGACAGTTCGGCATAGGCCAGGGCCACGCGCACCTCCTCGTCGGAAAACGTGTGCGGTTCACCGGTGTAGAGGTTGAGCGTGCCGGTCGCCTTTTCGCCAAAGAGCAACGGGACGCTCAGCAGCGAAACCAATCCCTCCTGCCGGGCCACGGAGACGTTCTGGTATCTTCCGGACGACTGCACGTTCTCCAGCTGCATCGCCTTCCGCCGGCGCAGCACGATGCCGACGAAGCTTTCCTCGATGTTCACCGGCGGCCGCGAAAGATAGGACTTTCCCGCCCCGGCGCTCGCCCGCGTCACCAGGGACCGGCCGGACTCGTCGAGCATCATCAGGGAACACATCTTCGCCGAGAGCAGCTTCTTCGCTTCCCGGGCGATGACCTGGAGCGTGTCGTCGAGGGCCAGCGGCGAGTTGATGATCTGCCCGACTTTGGCGAGCGACTCCAGCAACCGCGCCTTGGAACGGGCCTGCTCATAGAGCCACGTGTTGCGGATCGCCGGCGCCGCCAGGGTCGCCAGTTCACCGAGCAGTTCCTCGTCGGCCTCGGAAAAGGCGTCCTCCCGGTCCGAATCCACGTTGATGACGCCGCGGACCTCGTCACCGACCCGCAACGGCACGGCGAGTTCCGAACCGACTCCGGAGCGCAGGGCGAAGTAACGGGGATCCCCGGCGACCCGGCCGACCCGCGCCGGCCGGCCGTGCCGCGCCACCCAGCCGGTGATGCCCTCGCCCACGCGCAGTTTCATTTTCTGGGCGCCGACCGGGAGTCCGTGCGCGGCCTCGATGTCGAGGAAGCCGGTCGTGGGATTCACGAGCACAACCGAGCCGCTGGTCGCCCGCATCAGGCGCACCGCCTCGGCGACGATCAGCTGGAGCGACTCCCGCAGATCCAGCGTCGAATGGATCACCTGGCTGACGCGGTAGAGCGCTTCCAGCCGTTCGAACCGGGCCTGCAGCTGTTCGGAGCTGTCCATGGAGTCCGTGCGGCGACCAACCGGCAAGTCGGCTCACTCCGCGGCCGGCTTGGGGCGCCGCTTGAACAGGACCGCCACGTTGCCCACGCGCTGCACCAGCTGCGCGCCCGAGCGCTCGACGATCTGCGGCACCAGCTCCTTCTTCTGCTCCTTGAAGTCGTCGAACTTCAGCTTCACCAGCTCGTGCTGGAGCAGCGCCCGGTCCAGGGCGACGTAAAAGGCGTCCGACAGGCCGGCCTTGCCAATCTTCAGGATCGGATCGAGGTGCTGGGCACGGGACTTCAGCGCACGCAGCTCGGCGCCGGACGCCGGTTGGGGAACCACAGGAGCAGCAGACATCGGGCGGGAACCTACAGCCTTTGGATCTTTTCGACGAGTCCGGTCGTGGACTTTCCGGCGACGAACGGGATGAAGACAATCCGGCCGCCGGCCCCTTCCACCGCCCGCCGCTCATCCTGGTCGAGGGTCTCCAGCGTGTAATCGCCGCCCTTCACGTAAATGTCCGGCGCAGCGAACGCGAGAAACCGCGTCGCCCGCTTTTCCGGGAAAACCATCACCCCGTCCACACAGCCCAGCGCCGCCAGAACCCGGGCCCGGTCCGCCTCGACGTTGAGCGGACGGGACGGCCCCTTCAGCTCGCGGACGCTCTCGTCGCCGTTCAGGCCGATGAGCAGGGCGTCCCCCTGCGACCGCGCCGCCTCGAGATACGTGACATGGCCGGCATGCAGGAGATCGAAGCACCCGTTGGTGACGACCAGTTTGCGTCCCGCCTGCAGCAGCGCCGCCCGCCACGCGGGAAACGCCTCCGCCGAAAGCACCTTCGCTGAGGAATCCATCTGCGCCGGAAGCTGCCGGCCGGTCCCCGGAAAGGCAAAGTGAAGTTGACCTGCGTCACTGGCGGTTTTCGGCCGGCGCGGTTCCGGACTTGTTGTGCATGGTGGCCCGGCGAAAACTGCCGGTTCAACAACGACATGTCCGTCCTGTTCCATCCCGGCCAGCGCTGGGTCTCCGAAAGCGAGCCCGAGCTCGGCTTGGGTTCCATCCGCCACGTCACCGCCCGCACGGTGGCCGTCACCTTTGGCGCCGCGCAGGAGTCCCGCGAATACTCGCTGGAGAACGCCCCGTTGCGCCGGGTGCGCTTCCACGCGGGCGACAGCCTGCAGCTGCGCGACGGCTCGGCTCTGGTGATCGAAAGCGTCGCCGAACGGCGCGCGCTGCTGCTTTACCGGGGCGAGGGCCGCGAGGTCTGCGAGACGGAGCTGAGCGACACGATCAGCTTCAACCAGCCGCAGCAGCGTCTGTTCGCCGGCCAGGTGGATGAACCCGCCGTGTTCGACCTGCGCTTGGCCGCCCTCCGCAATCAGCACCGGCGCCGCAAGTCACCGGTCCGCGGCTTCGTGGGTGGACGCATCGACCTCATCCCGCACCAGCTCTGCATCGCCGCCGAGGTCGCCGGCCGCCTGCTGCCGCGGGTGCTGCTCGCCGACGAGGTGGGTCTGGGCAAGACCATCGAGGCGTGCCTGATCGTCCACCGGCTCATCCTCACCGGCCGCGCCCAGCGCGTGCTGATTGTCGTGCCGGACTCGCTCGTGCATCAGTGGTTCGTGGAACTGCTCCGGCGCTTCAACCTGTGGTTCCACATCTTCGACGAGGAACGCTGCGCCGCGATCGAGGGCATCAGCGGAACCCCCTCAAAGCCCACGTCAGCAAACCACGGGCGGACTCCCTCGCCTCCCGCCAAGGGAGGAGAGGGCGGGGGAGAGGATGGCCGTCAGTCAGCGGAAGCGCCCCTCTCCCCGGCCCTACCCCTGAACCCGGGGGCGTCCGACCTCCCCTCACCCGCCCTGCGGGCACCCTCTCCCCTCCGCGGCGGAGGGGAGAGGGACGGGGTGAGGGGTGCGTCCCCAGCAGGTTCAGGGGCACCAAGCGCCAGCCTGGAAGGCTCGTGGAATCTCTCCCCGCCCGTGTCTCGCGAGGCGAGGGAGACAGCCGACGCGGAACCCAACTCCAACCGCGACAACGCCGCGACCAACCCCTTTCTCGATGACCAGCTCGTGCTGGCGAGCCTTAGCCTCTTCACCGGCAACGAGCGCCGCCGGCAGCAGGCGCTCGCCGCAGGCTGGGACATGCTGGTCGTGGACGAAGCCCATCACCTCGGCTGGTCACCGGAGGCGCCGAGCGCCGAATACGCCGTGGTCGAGGCCCTTGGCCGGGAAACGCCGGGGCTGCTGCTGCTGACCGCCACGCCGGAGCAGCTCGGCATGGCCAGCCACTTCGCGCGCCTGCGCCTGCTCGACCCGGACCGATTTTACGACCTCGCGGAGTTCATCGCGGAAGCCGACAGCTATCGCGAAGTCGCCCGGCTCGCCGACAAGGTCCAGCAACGTCAGCCGTTCGCGCCGACGGAAGTGACGGCCCTTGCCGGCATCCTTGCGGAATCCGAAGCCAGCCTCCGCGGACAACTGGAACGGCTCGCCGACGATTCGGGCCGTGCCGAACTCATGGAGGCGCTGCTCGACCAGCACGGCACCGGCCGGGTCATGTTCCGCAACACGCGGGCGACCATCACCGGTTTCCCGCGGCGCATCGCCCGGCTGTGTCCGCTCTACGAGGATGGCGACAACGTGGAGCTGTTCGAGCGGCTCGCCGAGGAGTTCTCCGCCGATTCCGATGCCAGCCTCGCGGAGCATTTTGAGCCCGACTTCTCGGCCGATCCGCGCGTCCACTGGCTGGTCGAACTGCTGCGCTCGCTCGGCGAGGAAAAGGTGCTGGTCATCTGCCGCACGCGCGCCAAGGCCGAAACCTTGGAGAAGGCCCTGCGCGTCTGGATCAACGTGAAGCTGGGCGTTTTCCACGAGGGCCTGACGCTGGTGCAACGCGACCGGCACGCCGCGTGGTTTGCCGAGGAGGACGGCGCCGGCCTGCTCATCTGCTCCGAGATCGGCAGCGAGGGCCGCAACTTCCAGTTCGCACACCATCTCGTGATGTTCGACCTGCCGCTCGATCCCGAGCTGCTGGAGCAGCGCATCGGCCGCCTCGACCGCATTGGCCAGACCTTGGAGATCCAGCTCCACCTGCCGTTCGTCGTCGGCAGCGCGCAGGAGGTGCTCGTGCGCTGGTATCACGAGGGCCTCAATTCGTTTGAACGGAACCTCCAGGGCGGCCGCGCAATCCTGGAGCAGTTCGGCCCGCGGTTGAGCGCGCTCGCCCACGAATTCCATGAACGCGCCGAGGCCGGCCGCGGGGAACTGGCCGCGCTGATCGCCGAGACCCGGACCGCCCGCA
Organism: uncultured Verrucomicrobiota bacterium; assembly: GCA_903910585.1. Classification (GTDB taxonomy): domain Bacteria; phylum Verrucomicrobiota; class Verrucomicrobiia; order Limisphaerales; family UBA9464; genus CAIWAH01. The sequence continues at coordinate 10,052 of CAIWAH010000190.1, read as the reverse complement.
CCGAGCTGACCGCCCGGCTTGAACAGGGACGCGACCGGCTGCTGGAGCTGAATTCCTTCCGGCCGCAGGTCGCCGCCCGGATCGTGGACGAGGTGCGAAAGCAGGACGCCGATCCCGCGCTCGACCAGTTCCTGCTCTCCGTGTTCGACCACTTCGGCATCCACGTCGAGGAACTGGCGCCGCGCACCTACCAGCTCGGCTCCGCCGGCGTGTTCGCCGACTCATTCCCGGGCCTGCCGACCGAAGGCCTCACCGTCACCGGCGACCGCACCCGCGCGCTGTCCCGCGAGGACGTGCAGTTCCTGACGTGGGATCATCCGCTGGTCACCGGGGCGCTCGACCTGGTGCTGGGCGGGGACAAGGGCAACAGCAGCTTCGGCCAACTGCGCGACGGCAAGGGCCCCGGGCTGTTCCTCGAAGCCCTCTTCGTGCTCGAAAGCATCGCGCCGCCACCGCTGCACGTGGACCGCTTCCTCCCGCCCACGCCGTTGCGCGTGCTCGTGGACCAGCAGGGCCGCGACGCCGCCAATGCGATTCCGCGCGACATTCTCGTCACGCAGCTCCGGCCGGCGGATGTCCACGCCGTCGTCGGCCGGCGCGAGGTCCGCGAGGAACTGCTGCCGTCGCTGCTCGAATCCGCGGAGGAGATCGTCCAGCGCCACGTGCCCACGTTCATCGCCCAGGCCCGGAAGGAGATGGCGGCGCAGCTCGACCATGAGCTGGCCCGGCTGAAGTCGCTGCAGGCGGTCAACCCCACCGTCCGGCCCGAGGAGGTCGCGGAACTGTCCGCGCAGCGGGCGGCCCTGGACCAGCACCTCGCGACCGCGCGGCTGCGGCTGGAAGCCGTGCGCCTGATCCAACGAGTCTGAAGCGGAACGAGGCCGCAGACGGAGCGCAGACGGTCACGGCCGCGTGAGTCCCGCCGGCAGAACCACGAATTTCGCCCCGTGTTCCACGGTCACCCGAAAGTGAGCGCGGAAAAGGCGGGCTCATTCGGCCTCGCCGCGGCCGGACCGGTGCCCGCGGACCGCGGAAATTGGTTTGAACAATTTCCCGCCTTCGCCGCTCCTCTCCCGCCATGCCCACGGCCCCTGCCCTGCCCCCGCGACATCGAACCTTCCGCTGCGTGCTCCTGGGAATCATCCTCGGCGCCGCGATCGCCGCCACCATCGCCTGGCGCCGGCCGGACCGCTTCCAAAGCCAGGCCCGGATTGCCGCCACGTTCCGCTTTGATGACAAGCATCGCGAAGCCTTGGGTTCCGCACCCATTTTCGAGGAATTCCTGGTGCTGGCCCAGACGCGGGTGATCCACGAGCGGGTCCGGGAAAAGCTGCAGGCGAGCTCGGATACCACGCTGGATTCACCCTTCAATTCCCTGGGAACGGAGGCCCGCCTGCAGAACCGCCTGCTGCTGCTCTCTGTCAACTCCACCAACTACTCGCTGGCGCGGGATTATGTCACCGCCTGGGCCTCGGAGTTGGTGGAGTTCGCCGCGGCACAACGGCGCGGCGCCCGCAGCACCGCCCTCGCCGAAATCGAGCAGGGAATCCTCGCTCTGTAACGGGAGCTGGAACGCCGCCAGCAGGAACTGGCGACGTTCCGACGGGAAAACCCGCCCGGCGCCGATCGGCAGACCGCAGCGACCGAGTTGGAGCGGCAGCGGGTGCGCCTCGAAACCGAACGCCTCGCCCTGCAGGAACTGGCTCCGGAGCTGGCGGAACCGGGCGCCGGCAAACTCCTGGAACTGCGGCTGGAGCAACGCCGGCTCGCCCACCGCCTCGCCCATCTGCCCGCCGGCACCCCGGACGCGACCCGCACCGAAATGGAGACCGAGCTGAAGGTGCGCGAAGCCGACACGGCGTCCCTGCTCCGGTTGCTCGAGGAGGCCAAGCAGGTCCGCCTGACCGCACTCGATGCCCAGCACCGGGCCCTCTCCCGCAGGCTCGAAGAACTGCGGCAGGAGGATCCGGACGCCGTCCGCCGGAACCGGCAGGAATACCTCGAAGCCGAGGCCAGGGCCGCCAAGGACCAGCTCGCCGTTCTGGCGCGCCAGCGCCTCACGACTCTGTCCTACGTCGGCGAATCCGAACCCTACATGGTAGTGGACGCCGGCACCGGCCCCCAGGTTCCGGTCGGCCCCAACCGGCCCAAAATCATCGCCCAGGGCGCCCTGATCGGGGCCTTGGTCGGCCTCCTGGTGCGGGTGGGACTGGCCCTGCGGCCGCGCCCCGCGACCGCCTGATTCGAGGCCCCGGTCCCCGGAACAAGGGAATGCGGTCGCCGCCCCGCCCAGCATCCTCGCCCCATGCAACCGCCGCCGCTCACCTGCTTCCTCGCCGGCCAGCCGATCCGCTCCGCGGACACGCTGACCATCCGCAGCCCGTTTGACGGCTCGGTCTCCGGCACCGTCACCCTCGCCACCCGTGCCGACACCGAGGCTGCCATTGCCGCCGCGACCGCCTTTCGCGACACCCCCAGCCGGTATCAGCGCGCCGAGATCCTGGAGAAGACCCGCGCCGCCCTCGAAGCCCGCCGCGAGGAATTCGCCCGCACCATCTCCAGCGAAGCCGGCCTCGCCCTGCGCGAAGGCCGCTACGAGGTCGGCCGCACCATTGACGTGCTGCGCTTCGCTGCGATGGAAACCCTGCGCGACGACGGCCAGACTTTCTCCTGCGACATTTCCGCCCAGGGCAAGCCGCGGAAGATCTTCACCACGCGCGAACCGCTCCGCTGCGCCGTCGCCATCACGCCGTTCAACCACCCGCTGAACCAGGTCGCCCACAAGCTCGGGCCCGCCATCGCCGCCGGCACGCCCATCATCCTCAAGCCGTCGGAGAAGACCCCGCTGGTCGCGCTCAAGTTCGCCGAACTCCTCTACGCCGCCGGCCTGCCCGGCCCCATGCTCAGCGTCCTCCTCGGGCCCACCGCCGACGTCGCGGAGGTCCTCGTGAAGCATCCCGACGTGGACGTGGTCGCCTTCACCGGCAGCGTGCCCGTGGGCAAACGCATCGCCGCGACCGCCGGCTACAAGAAGCTCGTGCTCGAGCTCGGCGGCAACGACCCGCTCATCGTGCTCGACGACGCCGACCTCGACCTCGCCGTCACGCTCGCCGCCGAGGGCAGCTACCGGAATTCCGGCCAGCGCTGCACCGCCGTGAAGCGCATCCTCGTCCAGGACGGCATCGCGCCCGAGTTCACCCGCCGCCTTGTCGAGAAGACCCGCGAATACGTGTGCGGCAACCCGCTCGACGAAGCCACCAAGGTCGGCACCGTCATCGACGAGGCCTCCGCCGTTTACCTGGAGACCGTGGTGAAGGAAGCCGTGGCCGCCGGCGCCAAGGTCCTCATCGGCGGCGAACGCCGCGGCGCACTGCTCCAGCCCACCGTCATCGCCGACGTGCCGCGCGACTGCCGCATGGTCGTTGCCGAGAGCTTCGGCCCGCTCGCGCCCATCCTCACCGTGAGCGACCTCGACGACGCCCTCACGCTCGCCAACTCGACCGCCTACGGCCTGAGCTCCGGCGTGGTCACGACCAACCTCAACAGCGCGATGAAGGCCATCCGCACGCTCCGTTGCGGCACGGTGAACATCAACGAGGTGCCCGGCTTCCGCGTGGAGAACTCGCCCTTCGGCGGCATCAAGGACTCCGGGCTCGGTATCAAAGAAGGCGTGATCGAGGCCATGAAGGGCTACAGCTACGTGAAGACCTTCTCGCTTCCCTGGTAACCACCTCGCACTTCGCACTTCCGACTTCGCACTTCACTTTGCCTCGGCATCAAGGAAGGCGTGATCGAGGCCATGAAGGGCTACCGGCACGTGAAGACCTTCAGCCTGCCGTGGTGACGCCACCAGTCGCCCCCGGAACAGCTACTGCGGCGGGCTTCTTTTTCGGCGGTGGTCCGAACAGGTGCGTCAGCGGCGTGCGCCGGATGAACAGTTCAAAGGTCACCGCGGCCACCAGCGCCACAATGAGCACGGCCAGCGAGCACTGCGCCCACCACGGCAGTCCGTAGGGCCGGAGCCGCGGCAAGATGACCTGGATGAGCAGTTCCTGATGCAGGAGGTAGAACCAGAACGCCGTGTCGGCCAGGTAGCGGCCCAGTTTGGTCGGCCGGTCGAAGAACCGCTGGAAGAAGCCCAGGAAACCGAAGGAAAGGAACGCACCGCTCAACGTGAAGAGCCCGTGGCCGGCCACCCGCAGGAGGGCATAGTTCGCCGCCCCGGTGTCGCGCGAGTAGGCTTCCGAGAATTTCACCGCGGCCACGTAGGCACCGAAGCCGATGACCAGCGCCGGCAGCCAGGTGCGCCCGATTTCACCCAGAGCCGTCCGCGCGGTGAACAGCCACCAGCCCACGAGGAAGTAGGAGAAGTAGAACGGCCAGTCGGCCTGATAGCGGAGGAAGACGTCCGGGATCGCCTGGAAGATCCCCATCGCCCCGCCCAGCGTCCAGCCGCCGTAACCGCCGGTCTGCATCCGGGCCGGCAGGCTGATCACCGCCAGGACCAACGCCACCAACCCGAACCGCAGCGCCCACGGCACCATGTTCCGGAATTTCTCCGAGTCGCCCAGCCTGAGCTTTCCGGCCGCCCACGACACCGGGAGGGCGGCGGTCGCGAACACCAGCAGATACCAGATGAACCACATGGGCCCGAGGTTGAAGCTACGGGCCATGTCGCCAAACAGGCGGTCCGCCAGCGGGCTGGCCATGCCGAAAGGCATCCCGCCCGGGCCGCCCGGACCACCGCCGCCCCGCCCGCCTGGCGGGCCAAATTGCGGTTGCGGCAAGGCTTTGGTCAGCCCCGCACTCAGCGCCTCGCGGGACAGCGTGGCCGCGCCGCCGTCGGCCCATTCGCCGAACCATTTGTTGAAGCCCGCCTTCATCTCGTCGCGGAGCAGCGAGCCGTCTTCGTCGGCATCCAGCGCTCTGAACACGCCCGGGCCGAACATCCGGCCCAGAAAATCACCCGGCCCGCCGCCACCGGGACCGCCACCACCACCCGGAGGCCCCATCCCCGGCGGCATCCGAAACACGCCGCCGAAGCGCGCCGCAAACTGGTCGGCCGACAGCTTGCCGGTCTTGTCCGTGTCAAGTTGCGTGAACCACGTCTCGGCGAGCGTGGCCAACTCCTCGCGGCTGACCTGTTGGTCGGCGTTGCCATCGGCTTGTTCCAGAATCGTGCCGCCCAGAATCATGCCCGGTCCGAAACCGCCCGGACCCCCCGGTCCACGGGGAGGTCCGCCGGGCCCACCACCGCCGCCGGGAAAGCCGCCGGGGCCACTAGGCCGCGGGCCGCCGGCCATAGCGGGCGGCGCACCTTGGGGACGACCCGGTGCCGCTCCGTCCGGGCCAAAGTCACCACCGGGACCCCGCGGGGCACCGTCACCGCCGGGGCCGGGTTGAAATCCGGGAGTGCCAGGCCCACGGGTCTGTCCGGGCGGTCCGCCACCCGGAGGACCAAAGGGGCTGTTGCCGCCGCCGGTCAGCTTCGAGATTCCGGCCACGACGAAGAGGTAGATCAGCATCGCCGCGCCCAGCCGCCACCAGCGGCGCCAGAGGTATTTCCCGGCGCCATACTTCGCGAACATCATGTGGCAGAAGAAGCCGGAGATCAGGAAGAACATCGGCATCCGGAAGCTGTGGATCCATTCCATCAGCCGGGCGTCCGGCCCCGGCGTGCCGCCGAACATCGCCATCATGCCGCCGCCGAACAGCAGCGCGTGATAGATCACCCCGAGCAGCATTGCGATCGCCCGCAGACTGTCGAGGGGGTGAAAGCGCGGAGACGGGGACGGCGCGTTGACGGCCGGAACGTTGTTGGCTGAATCCACCCCATGCGTGACCGGACATCACCGCGGACGTTTCACTGAAATTGTTACATCCGGGCAACACAGGGATCGCGGCGGACCGATGCCCGCCGTTGGCGCCCATGCAGCACCCTCCAAGTCCATAAAGGGCTACCGCTACGTGAAGACGATCAGCCTGCCATGGTGAGCGCTGCTTGGCTTCAGCCCCGACCAAGGATAGCTTTTCCCCGTGAACGCAGCCGCCGACATCCATGAAGCAGCCCACGGACTCGTGGTGAGTCATCCCGGAATACTGGGTGGCAAGCCGGTCTTCCGCGGCACGCGCCTCCCGGTGGTCACGCTGTTCGAGTATCTGGCCGACGGACTCACCCTCGACTACTTCCTCGAAACCTTTCCGTCCGTTCAACGGCAACAGGCCACCGAAGTCCTGCGCTACGGCCTGGAGCGGATCGAGCACGAGCTGGCCGCGTGAAAATCCTGCTCGACGAGTGCGTGCCGGTCCAGGTGCGGAAGGCGCTGGAGGGGCACGAAGTCATGACGGTGCCGAAGATGGGCTGGGCGGGCGTCACCAATGGCGAGTTGCTGGGCTTGGCCGAAGCCGCCGGCTTCGACCTCTTCATCGTGGCCGACAAGAACCTTCGGTATCAGCAGAACCTCTCCGACCGACGGCTGGCCATTCTGGAACTGTGGACCAATCACCGGCCGACGCTGGAACTGCATTCGGACGCAATCCGGCGGTCCGTGGACCGCATCCAATCGGGCGACTACGTCGTGCTGGAGGAACCGCAATAGCGCTGGTTCCGCGTCCTGCCTCCCGGCTTCCGCGGGGAGAACTCCCCCTTCGGCGGCATCAAAGATTCGGGCCTCGGCATCAAGGAAGGCGTCATCGAGGCCATGAAGGGCTACAGCTACGTGAAGACCTTCAGCCTGCCGTGGTGAGGTAGCGCAGGATTGCATCCTGCCGTATCGCGGATTTGAAATCCGCGGGCCGCAGGAATTTGGCGCCGGATAGAAGATTCTGTGCCGCTGCCGGCTGCAAGCCGGCGACACGGCAGATTGAAAATCTGCGCTACGCGTGCCCGGCTTCCGCGGGGAGAAGTCTCTCTTCGGCGGCATCAAGGATTCCGGGCTCGATATCAAGGAAGGCGTGATCGAGGCCATGAAGGGCTACCGCTACGTGAAGACGTTCAGCCTGCCGTGGTGAGCGCGGCGTCCCCAACGTGCTGCCGGTTTCCAACCGGCAGACCCCGTGAATGAGCGCAGACAGCCCACGGCAACCTGACGGGGACGCACCCCTCACCGTAACCCCACCCATGAACCGGGTCTGGGAGCGCCGGCGTCCCGCCGGCACCCAGTGGCGAAAGCGGCCGGCGAGCCGCCGGCGCTCCCGGGTTGTCCGCCCGGGTTCAGGGGCACCAAGCGCGAGCCTCAGCGGCTTGGGGAATCACTCCCCCAGGAGCGGGATTGGCGGGCGCACGCGCTCCCGTTCCTTGGACGCCAACGGATCCGAAGTCAGCCCCGCGTGGTCGGCGCGGCGGGCAGATTCCGTTCCCAAACAGGCTCCGGGCCGAAAAATCGCAGCGACCGTTCAGCAACGCCGAACAACCGCGCAATCGGGCAGTTCCAATCCGGGGGCCAGCTTGCGAGCCAAAGCCACGGCTTCGAGGTAGGTCGCCCGATCCGCGATGTGTTCGAGCAAGCCCGATGCTTCGACGCCGTAGAGTCCAAACCCGGGCGGCCCGAACTCATCATCGCAGACCTCGTCCGACATGGTGAACGCCTCCACGCCGTCGTCGTCGACCGGACGGCGGAAGGTGTGGATGCGAAATGCGCGAAAACCGGAACCGACTACCGGATTCTGGGCGCTGACGCAGACCGGGACCGGCAGCTTTCCGTCCGCCCGCAGCGGGAGACCAAGCCGCCACGCTACGCGCAGGCAATCCGCTTCTTCAAAACTCGCCAGCGCCCCGGCGCCCATGGTTGCGAGACACGCGGCGCCAAAGCGGTCTTCCAGATCGTAGGGCCAGACTTCTTCGGTTGCCTCGAAGACGACGTGAACGCAGGCCCACTCTTCGAATTGACGCCCGATGCGCATCACGACCCGCATGAACTCGTCCCCGCCGTTGTAGGCCTCGCTGAGGTTGAAGTCGGGATTGCGGGACCTGTGCTCGTGGACCGCCTTCCATAATGAAAGGGCGGCGGCAAAGACTGCGGCGGGATCGGCCTCGGAAGGGCCGGATAGGGGTTCGCTGGTCATGTTCCGGCAACACTACCTGGCCAGGTTTGCCATCTGTGACAAGCACCTTCTCGCTTCGCTCTCCACGGTGCCCCTGGCACGCTGCCCGTCATGGCTGCCGGACGCCGCTGGACCCGTGACGAGTTGTTCGTCGCGCTGAACCTTTACCACAAGCTCACCTTTGGTCAGCTCCACCGCCGCAATCCGGCGATCATCGCCCTGGCTGACAAACTCAAACGCAAACACGGCAGCGTCGCCATGAAGCTTTGCAACTTCGCCTCGCTGGACCCGGCCTTGAAACTCCGGGGCATCCGGGGACTCGAAGGCGCCAGCGCCTTGGATCGGGCGGTGTGGACGGAATTTCACAACGACCTTAACGAAACCGTCCCCGCGAGCGAAGAGGCGCTCCGAGTCCTTTTCGCCGCGGACGAACAATCCGAACTGGAGGTCCTGCCCAAAGAAGGAGTCCGAATTCGCAGGCTTCCACCGGCTGGCCCGACCGAAACCATCGCCCAAGTGAAGCAACGGCGGGGGCAGGAATTCTTCCGGGATGCGGTCCTAAACAACTTCGGAGGACGCTGCGGCATTACCGGACTCGCCATCAGAGAGCTGCTGATTGCGTCTCACATTCTGCCGTGGGGGAAACACCCAGATCAGCGCCTCAATGTTCGCAACGGTCTGAGCCTTTCCCGCCTGCACGATGCCGCGTTTGACCGCGGCCTGATCGCCTTCGACGACAATCTCAGACTGCTGGTGTCACCGCGTCTCAAAGCGGAATTGGAACAACAAGCCGTGGCCGACAATTTCGCCGCCTACGAAGGCGAATTCCTTCGGCTACCGGATGATGCGGCGTTACCGGAGATGGCTTTCCTCCTTCAACACCGGGCAGCTTGGGGTTTCTCGCCGAAGTTGGCGGCGTAGGTCTGCTGGCTGAAGCGGTCCCAGTCGCTGGAGAACACGCACTGCGCGCCCGCCCGTTCAAAGGCGAGCCGGAACCCGCCGATGCCGCAGAACAGGTCGATGAAGCGCAGGGTGGAGCCTTCGCCCGCTCCGGTAGCGGCGCTCTGTGAGCGCCGGTCGCCGTCCTCGGGGCGGTCACCGACCGCCGCCACAGCATACGGCGGGGTGGCTTCCTGCGCGGCCGTCACGGTGGGGCGGTGCGGCTGCGCCGCCGTAGCCGCCGAGGTTACGAGGCGGACCGCGGGTGCCTTGGCGGAGTCCGCCTCCTGACGTCGTCGGCTACCGGATTTGGCGCGGGCGCTCATGCGTCCACCCCCTCGCAAAGGCGGGCGGTGGTGAGGCCCAGGGCCTTGGCCAGCCGGGCGACGTTCAGGATGCCGGGATTGCGCAGCCCGCGCTCGATGCCGGAGATGTAGGTGGGGTCGAGCCCGGCCTTTTCGGCCAGCTTTTCCTGGGTCAGGGCGCGTTCCTCGCGCCAGCGGCGGACGCTGAGCCCGAGCGCAGCCAGCACGGGGCGGCGGCGGGAGCGAACTGGACTGTCCGCACTCCCTGCGGGGAGGACGGCGGCACGTTTCGGCATGACGGATAGTCGATGCCGGAACGTCGCGGAGCGCTATGGACGATGAGCCAGGTTGACGGGAAAGCGGGCTCGCCGGATCCGGCCGGGTGCGGCGGCGCCCGGTTGGGGGGCAGGCGCCGGCTTCACCGGCGCTCTGTAGCGGCGCTCTGTGAGCGCCGTTCGCCGGCCTCGGGGCGGTCATAGACCGCCGCTACAGCAAATGGCTGAGTGACTTCCTGGGCCATCGAGGTGGGGCGGTGCTGCGGCGCCGCCCTGTCTTTTCGTCCGGCACCGGCGGTGTCGGACGGGTTTCGACGGCCGCGGGGCACCGCGGCCCCACCGGGTTGGGCCGGGGCGCTCGTTGCTCCCAATCCATCCGGTTGGCTGACAGGAGGCCGGGGGGCCGGCCGAACGTAGCCGCCGAGGTGACGAGGCGGACCATGAGCGCCCCCGCGGAGTCCGCCTCCTGACGTCGGCGGCTACCGGAGAT
>CAIWAH010000189.1 GCA_903910585.1 uncultured Verrucomicrobiota bacterium | reverse complement strand
GGCGGTGACCTCGAACTCGTCGAGTTCGAAAAATTCCGGGCGCAGGTTCCCGTTCACCGTGGTCGTCTGGCCCGGGAGCACGCGGACGTCGGTCACCGTGGCGCTCGCGTAGCCGCCCTTGGTGAAACGAATCACCTGGTCTCCCTGGGGCACGGACTTCAGCTCGTAACGCCCCGCGGAATCCGTCTGGCCGGCCAGCGTGGTGCCGCGCACGACGATGGTGACGCCCCCGAGCGGCTTGCCGTAGGTGCTGATGACGAGGCCGGTGACGCCGCCAACCTCCTGGGCGGACAGGCGGACCACCCCGGCCGCGGCAAGGACAAGCAGCGGCCAGAGGTCGCGCGAACGGGAGAACGGATTCAAGCGTCAGGCTCCCTTGGCGCGCAGCGCCAGTTGTTCCACGCGTTCGAGGTAACGCTGCACGTTGTCGCGCGGCTTCGACTTCTGCGCCTTGCGCAGCAGGTCCACCGCCTCGGCGTATTTCTGGCCCTGCACCTTGAGCTGGGCCTGTTTGAGCAGCGCGTCGGCTTCAAAGCCTTCCAGCTTGCCGGCGGTTTCGTAACGGAGCTGGGCCTTTTCCTTCTGGCCGCTGCGGGCGTAGTGGTCGCCGGCCAGAAGCAACGCCTCTCCGTCGAGCGGGTTGCGTTCGGCCACCTTCTCCAACACGGCTGCTGCCTGTTCGCTTTCGCCCGCGGCAAACGCGGCCTTCGCCTCGAGCTTCCACAGGCGCAGTTCGTCGTTCCCGGCGAGCGGGGTGGTGGCGGCCTTGAGCTTCGCGAAGAGCTGTTTGGCCTCCGGCAATGCGCCCCGGGCCACCAGCAGTTCGGCGGCGCGCAAGGCCTTGGCGGGCGTCGCGCCGGCGTCCTTCTCAATGGCTTCGAGATAGGCGCTGAGCGCGAGGTCGCGGATTTCCTGGGCGAGGTAGAGGTCGCCGAGCGTGAAGAGCTGCGCGGCGTTGGCCTTCCCGAGGCGGCGCAGCATCTCGAAGTTCACCGTCGCCTTGGCGGGCTGTTCCTTCTGGATGAATACGTTCGCCTGGAGCGCCCACAGGTTGTCCCGTTCGGGGAACTGGCGGATCAGCTCGTCGAGCACCGTGAGCGCGCCGTCGTAGTTGGCCTGCGCGATCTGGCATTTCACCAGGCCGAGACGGAAATCCACGTTCTCCGGCTCAAACAGCAGCGCCTGCCGGTAAGCCGCTTCGGCTGAAGTGTAGCGCTGGAGATTCATCTGGGCGAAGCCGAGCAGGCCGAACGTCTTGGAGTCGGCGCCGCCGAGCGCCGCGGTGCGGCTCAGCGGTTTGATTGCAGCCTCGTAGTTGCCCGCCCGGATGTGGGCGAGCCCGAGATTCTTCTGGGCGCGGCGAAAATCCGGAAACTTCACCAGCGCGGCCTCGAAATGCGTGATCGCGTTCGTGAGGTCGTCGGTCTGGAACCGGATGTTGCCGAGCGTGAAGTCAAACAGGGCGCTGGCCTCGGGCTTGATCAGCTTCTCCAGCTCGGGAATGGCCTGCTTCGGGTCCTCGCGCAGCAGCGGCACGATCTTCTCGCGATAGACCTTCTGCTCCTCGGCATTCAGGCGCGGTTCGGCCTCGCTGAGGAACCCATAGCTGCCGAGCATGCGACGCGTGAACTCGGGATCGTTCCAGACGGAGGCCAACGGGTGATCGGCGGCAACCGGCGCGAACCGGGTTGCTTCGGGTGCGACCGGTTTTTCGGGGGCGGCGACGGACTTGCGCTCGGCGGCAAATGCCGGACCGGTGGTCGCCAGCAACAGGGCGCCGGCGGAAACGAGCTGAGGGAGCTTGGTCATGAAAGAAAGGGGGCGGACAGTTCAGCGGGGCGGCGAGAATCGGAACGGCTGTTTGACGAAGGTGCGGACCGCTTTGCCTTCCCGTTCGCCGGGCTTGAAGCGCCAGCGGCGGATGGCCTCCAGTGCGGGTTTCTCGAACTCCGGCCGGGACGACGCTTCGACCCTCGGATCCTCGACCTTGCCTCCTTCATCGATGACGAAGGCCACGGTGACCGTGCCTTCGACCTTGGCCTTGGCGAGTTCGCGCGGGTAAGTCGGAGCCGTTTGGGCGACCGGCTCGGGCCGGCGTTCCAGGTCGCTGACGTCGAAGGCATCGTTGCCGCTCCCGGCTTCCTCGGTGGCACCGGTGCGGATGTCACCGAAGCCGGCCAGCGCACCGCCGGTGCCCATCGCGACTTCGAGATCCGCACTGATGGGCAGCGCCTGCGGCTGGGCCTCGGCGAGTTCCGGAGTTACCTCCGGGGCCTTTTCCTCGGCGGGCGGCGTCTGCGGCGGCGGCTCGTCCTTGGTCGGCGGCGGCAGGTCCACCACGCCGCCCTTGCGCAGTTCGAGGGTGCGCTCCGGCTTCGCGATCTGGTGGGCGAAGGGGATCACGATGAACAGCACCGCCGTGAAGGCGATGCCGCAGGAGATCGCGACGAGCAGGCCGACCGTGTGGCTCTCGTTGTGGTAAACCCGGCGCATGGATTCGGGTCAGCCCTTTTCGGTGGCGATGCTCACGTCCTTGGCACCGCCGAGTTTCGCCTCGTCGAGCACGCGGATCAGGATGCCCGAGCGGGCGCTTTCATCGGCCTTGATGACGACCGGGAGCGGTTCCTTGGCGCACAGCCGTTCGACCGTGGGGCGCACGCCACCGAGCCCGACTTCCTTGCCGCCATAGGCGATTTTCCCGTCGCTGGTGACCGCGAAGATGATGCTGCTCTTGTCGAGCTGCTTGGCGCTGGCGGCCTGCGGCTTGTCCACCTGCACGCCCGGCTCCTCGACGAAGCTGGTGGTGGAGATGAAGAAGATGAGCAGGAACATGATGATGTCGATGAGCGGAATCAGGTTCAGCTCAATCGGCTCTTCCGGCTCGGCCAGGGTGCGGCGAAACTTCATGACAGGACGGTCTGGGGTTGGCCGGGGGCCGGCGCGACCGGTCGCTTGTCAGCCGGGCGCTTGATGATCCGGGTCATGCCGTGAAGCGCCGGCCGGTAGTGGCGCAGCGCGATGCTTTCGAGGCGGGCAAAGAAGGCGACGAACTCATTGCGCCAACGTTTGGCCGTCGTGGCAAACATGAGGCCCGGAATCGCGACCATCATGCCGGTCTGCGTGGCGACCAGCGCCTCGCTGATGCCCTTGGCGATCACGTCCGAAGCGGAGCCGCCGCCCACGCCGATTGCCTTGAAGGTGAGCAGCATTCCGAGAACGGTGCCAAGGAGGCCGAACAGCGGCGCGGAGATGACGAGCACGTTCAGGAACGCAATGCCGCGGTCAAAGTCGGTGACCTGAGTCGCTTCCAGTTCCTTGAACCGGCCGGCGATCCCCGCGATGGAATCCGCGTCCTCCGTGGTATAGCGGATCAGCTCGCGGATCTTGGGCGGCGCCTCCTGCGGGTGATCCAGCCACCGCTTGAGATCCGCGTCGGACGCCTTGGTAATCCCGCGGTGATGCAGGGTGATGAGCAGGTAGGCGGCGGTCGAGTAGAGCACGACCCCGAGCACGACCAGCGCGATCATCACCCAGCCGCCGGATTCCCAAGTGTGAAGCATCTGTTGCCAGGCTGTGGACAGTTTCATGGAGATATCCTTCGGTGAGGTGAGTTCAGGCAAACGGGGAACGTTCGGGCACGCCGTTCACGAAGCCGACAGCGGTCTGCTCCATGCTGCCGATGATGCCTTTGGCCTTCCGGCTCATGAACGCGTGCAACAGCAGCGCGGGGATGGCCACCGCCATGCCGGTCGCGGTCGCCATCAGCGCCTCGGAAATGCCCGCAGCGAGGAGCTTGGGATCGCCGGAGCCGAAGCTGGAGATCAATTTGAAGGTCGCGATCATGCCCGTGACCGTGCCGAGCAGTCCCATCAACGGGCCGGTAGTGGCGGCCAGGGCCAGGAACGGCAGTCCGCGTTCCAGCTTCGAGCGGGCGCCCAGCATCTTCTCGTAGAGGATCTCCTCGATGTATTCCTTCTTCTCGTCGAAGTGCTCGACCGCCGTGGTCAGCAGTTCGCCGGCGAGACCCGGAATGCCCTTGGCCACTTTGAGCGCCGCGTCGCCTTCCTCGCGTTCGAGGTGCTGCAGCACCTGCTGCAGTTCGCCTTCGCTGACGAGGCGGATGCGGGAAAATTGGAACCACTTCACGATCGCCACGAACAGCGCCGCGAAGCCTAGTCCGAGCAGCGGCACCATCACGGGACCGCCCTGGGCCAACTTCTCGTAAAGCGTCTCCTTGAGCGCCTCGAGCTTGAAGGCGTTGCCCAGCGTCGGATCGAACGCCAGCGACCCTGATCCCGTGGTGGCCAGAGCCCGGCCGGCGGCCACAATGTCGCCGTGCAGAGGCACGACCGAGGCGTCGGACTTGTTCAGCTCCTGCTGGAGCAGTCCGACCGCGGGCGACTGGTCGCTGGCAAACAGCGCCACCGGTCCGAACAGGGCGACCTTGCCCTTCTCGAGCACGCTGGAGGGTCCCAGCGCCTGCGCCTCGAACTTGTCGCCGCCGGTCACGGCCTTGATCCGGGCGAAAGAGGCCCGAATGATCTCGGAGCGTTTCAGCAACCGGTCCGCCTCTCCCAAATCCGGCGAAGCCGTCGCGGCGTCGAAGGCATCGAAAGCGGGCTTCAGGCGTTGCTCCTCGATCAGGTGGACGCGGCTCCGGAACGCGCGGCCGTATTCGGTGAGGAGCGAGTCGAGATATTTGACCTCTTCGCCCCGGTTCTTGGCCTGGGCTTTCAGGGCGTTCAGCTCGACCAGCTGGTTCTCCTGAAAGCGTTCGGCCTTCTGGTAGGCGGCTTTTTGGTCGAGGACCTTCTGTTCCAGTTCGTTTGCCGAACGGACCAGCGGCAGCTTTTCGGCTTCAACCTGGCGGCGGGCTTCGGCGAGTTCCGCCAGGGCCTTTTGCAGGTCGGCCTGGGCGGACTTGGACAACGCATCAGCGTCCTGGGCACCCAGCGGCGAGAGTGCGACCAGCGTGGCGGCAAAGAGGGAAAAGCGCTTCATGTTCCAGCAGAAAACGTTCATTGGATGACGGCGGGCAGACCGAGGAACTCGGCGGCCTTCTGACTGCGGTAGATCGCGATGGCATCGCGGACCTTCGGGGCGATCTCCGGCTGGAGCTTCCATTGCCAGCCCGTGGGATTTGGCGAACCGAGGCCGGCCACTTCTCCCGCGGCATCCACGAAATAGGCGATGCCCAGGCCGAGGTAGATGACATCCACGCTCACCTGGTCGCCCTTGGCATTGGGCTGCTTGTCGTTGGCGACGGTGATGGCGTTGTTGAACTTGTCCACCTCGTTGAGCAGCCCGACGACGGTCTGGAACCGTTCCACGACGCCCGCCTTGGTGTTCGCCGAGTCGGCCGGCAAACGGCTCACCCACGGCTGGGCGGTGGCCTTCAGCGGCGGCGGCAGCAGCGGCAGGAGGCCACGGACTTCCGTTTCAAGTTCGGCCACGAGGACCTTCGACTTGTCGAGCGACTCGGCGTGCTGGGCGAGTTCCGCTTCCGCCTTGCGCCGTTCAGCATCGGCGACGGTGGAATTGGTGCTGAGCTTGCCCATCTGCTCCGCGACCGCGGCCAGCTCGCGCTCAAACAGCGCCTTGGTTTGACCGAGCATCTCCTTGTCGGATTCCCAGTCGGTGCGGGTCTTGGAGATCAGTTGCCGGGTTTGGACCCATTGGGCCAGCGTGTCGCGCGCGGCGGTGACCGGAGATTCGGCCGCCCACAGCAGGCTGCCGGAAACGCAGCCGGCCAGGCAAAATCCCCAAACTCGTGTCGAAATCATCGGCGCAGACCCTGCGAATGGCCGGTGTCGGTGAAATGTCGCAACCGTGACGATTCCGTAACGAGACGTTGCCGGTGTGACCGAGATGACACCTGGATGTTACAATGTGAGCTGTCAGGCGCCGTTTCGGTGAACCGAATCGTGCCAAATGGGGCAGGGCTGATCCGGCGTCTCAAAGGGCTTCGGGCCGAAGGAACCGCTCTGCCGCGGAATCGGCGAACCGCAGGCCGGCGCGGGTCAGGTGAAACCGGTCGCCAGTGACGGCCGCCCAGCCGCACCGGATCAGGTCGCCCATCTCGGACTGCCAGCCGGCCCGCAGGTCGAAGCCGGTGCGCACCGTGAACTCGGCAAAGCCCCAGCCGCGGTTCATGCGCAGACCGAAGGCGGCAAGTTCTCCGGCCCGCCCCAACGGTGGAAGGGCTTCGGCCATTTCCTTCGCCCGACGGCCTTTCTCCAGTTGCTCGCAGTAGAGCGTGGTGTTCGACCAGTTCTTCGCCCGCAGTCCACGGACATATTCGCTGGCGCTGGGGCCGCATCCGTAACTGTCGAGGCCGCGCCAGTAACCCACGTTGTGCCGGCAGGCGAACGTCGGCAGGTCCAATGGCCCATTTCCTATGACCAATTCCCCGGCTTGGGGTTCTGGGGCCTTGGTCATTGGACCTTGGCCATTGCTCCGTCTGTCCCGCGCAAAGTTCGCGATCTCGTATTGGCGGAAACCGGCCGCGGACGAACGGTCAATCAGGGCGTCATACAGGTCGCAGGCGAGGTCTTCGTCCACGTCGAATTCGCCGGCGTTCAGTTGGGCGAAGAGCGGGGTGTCCTCCTCGTAGATGACCTCGTAACAGCTCAGGTGCTCGCTGCCGAGGGCCAGCGCTTCGTCGAGGGTGCGCTGCCACAGCGCCATCGTCTGGCCGGGAATCGCGAACATGAGATCCAAGTTCAGGTTCTCGAATCCGGCGGCCCGCAGCGTGTCGAAACTTCGGAACACTTGGTCGCGGGTGTGGATGCGCCCGAGGCGTTCCAGCAACTGCTCGTCGAGCGACTGGACGCCCATTGAAATACGGTTCACACCGAAGTCCCGCAGCAGCTTCGCCTTGTCCGCGGACACGGTGGCCGGATTGCACTCCACGGTCCACTCGCCCGCCCGGGTCAGGCCCAGGCGTTCCATCGCGAGGAGGACGGTTTCCCACTGCTTCAGGGTCAGGAGGGACGGGGTGCCACCGCCGAAGAAAATGGTGTTGGGCCGGCAATCGGGCGCGATGAGTTCCAGTTCCCGCACCAGTGCCGCCACGTAGCGGTTGACCACGTCACCCGACGGCGGCGCGGAGTAGAAGGCGCAATACTCGCACTTGTGGGCGCAGAACGGCACATGAACGTAAAGGCTGCGCACCGGCTCGGCTCCGGCCGGAGTGGCCGGCATCGTGGTGAGCCAGCGCACCGGAGCCGGAGAGGTAGTTGACGAATCAGCGCTCAAGGCGGCCGAGAATGGCAGCGGCGGGCAATCGTGCAATGTCCGCCCGCTGAGGCCGGCGACGGGCAGGTTGCGAAGGGGTGGCGTTGGAACCAAGAGCCTTGGAAACGTTGATTCTTTGACCAAGGGATGTTCGCCGGTCAGCCTCAATGCCTGCCATGAGCCGCCCCTCATCCAGCCGCGCCCTGATGCTCGTGGGTTGTCTTTGTGCGGCCGTGATGGTTCAGGCTGCAAGCGAGGCCGACCGGGAGGCGGACGAGCTCTTCAAAGACCGGCCGCCCCTGAAGATCGAGGTCACGCTGCCGGATTCCCAATGGGCGATCCTGCAGTCGGCGGGAATGCAGCAGCGGCGGGCCAAACCTTCCGCGAAGGCGCAGGTCAGGGAAGGGGGCCGCGAATACCCCGACGTGGCGGTGTCGCTCAAGGGATTCTCCACGTTCGAGCCGCTGGACGGGCGCCCCAGCCTCACGCTGGATTTCAATGAACACATCCGCGGCCAGAAGTTCCACGGGCTGACCAAGATATCCCTCAACAATTCCTCACAGGATCCTTCGCGGCTCAATGAGCGGTTGGCGCGCGAGGTGATGGCCAAGGCGGGGTTGCCGGTGCCGCGGGCCACGCTGGCGTCCGTGTCGCTGAATGGCCGGAACCTGGGGCTCTACGTGCTGGCGGAAGCTTACGGCGGAAACTTCCTGAAGCGGCAGTTCGGCGATCCATCGGGCAACTTCTATGAAGGCGGTGCGTTACGCGATGTGGACCGGGGATTGCAGTGGAAGTCGGGGCCGGTGCCGGAAGATCGGACGGACCTGGACCGCCTGCTACAGGCCGTGAAGGAGCCGGACCCGACCCGGCGGTTCGCCGCGCTGACCAATGTCCTCGACCTCGACCGGTTCCTGACGCTGATGGCCGTGGAGACCATGCTGTGCCATTCCGACAGCTACGCACTGAACCGGAACAACTACCGGATCTACCACGATCCGAAGTCCGACCGGCTGGTGTTTCTGCCGCACGGGATGGACCGGATTCTCGGCTCACACCGCACCGGTTCGGACCTGCCCGCGGTGCCGCCGGCGCGGGGAATCGTGGCCCGCGCACTGATGTCCACGCCGGAGGGGCGACGCCGCTACGTCGGGCGGGCGGAAGCCGTGTTCACCAACGTGCTCCAGACGGTGCCGTGGTGCGAACGCATCAAGGCCTTGGGGATGGCTGCAAAACAAAACTCTTCTTCCGTCGCAATCACTCGCTGGGGCCGCGACGAGCATCCGGACGCCAGCGACGCGGCGGTTCTTTGTGGCCGCTTGGATCGCCGAATAAACGAGCTTCGCCTTCAATTCCTCAGCCGTTCACGGCTTGCCGAGGTGCCTCCCCAGCCCGAATTCGACGAAGCCGGACTGGCGGGGCTGAGGTCCTGGACTTGGCAGCCGACGTTGGCTGGCCGGATCGCGGAGGTGTCCGCCGGCAAGGAGTCGGGGGAAATCCGGGTTCGCATGCTCGCAGACAAAGCCGATCCCAAGACCACGCTGGCCTGTGTGCTGGACGTGCCGCGCGGAAGTTGTCATCTGACCGGACGCATGCGGGTGGTCTCACCGGCCGAAGCCACGGTTTCGCTCACGGTGCTCCGATTTCAGCGGGGCGATCGAGTGGCCACGGAACGTCACCGCTTGGGCAACCGGGAACTGAACTATCCATTGGAGGTGAGCGGACTCTCAGGCGGTGAGGAGATCCATTTCCTGTGCGACATCTCGAGTCCTGATGAGGAAGAAGTTCTGCTTGATGCCAGCGGTTTGAAACTGGTGCGGACGGAGCCGGCGGTGCGTGGAGCGCGGCGAAACACGCCGCCGTGAGGCCGATGCCGCGGTTGACGCGCCGGCGGCACCCTCCATTGTGGCGCTGCATCAAACGATCGCGCCCATGAAAACTCCCGTCATTCCCGCTCTCCTGCTCGCCCTCGCTCTTCTTCCCGCCGGTTGCCAGAAAGACGAATCGCAGCCCGTTGCGGCCGCTCCGGCGGTGGACACCTCCAAGTCGGAGTCGGTGTTCGCCTCGGCCGAAGCCAGCGTGAAAGCAGGCTACGACAAGGTGGCCACCGCCGTCCGCAACACGGACTGGTCGGCAGCCACCACGGCGATCCAGGACCTCTCGGCCAACGCCAAACTCTCCGACGAGCAGAAGGCGTCCCTCAAAACACTTTCCGAGGACATCAAGGCCAAGGCCGCGGCCGCCACCGCGCAGGCCAAGGAGAAGGCGACCCAACTGGCAGAAGACGCCAAGAAGGCCGGCGCCAAGGCCGTGGATGAAGCCGGCAAACTCGCTGAGAAGGCCAAGGAAGCGACCACGAAGGCGGCTCACGACGCCGGCAAGGCCGTCAGTGATTTGCTGCCGAAGAAGTAGCGCGACGGGGCGTGGCTCGGCGAGCGCTGGACGTCAGACGCCGGCAATCGCCAGGCTGGCGAGCAGGGGGCCGCGCGCCGGTTGGATGCCTTTGTAGTCCGCAATGGGTTCCGGCATGGATTCGAGCATTTGCCGGAACGATTCCCTGACCACCGGATCCCGCAGCACCTCGGTGAGCGGATGCACGGTCAGGTGAATGATGAACAGCATTCCGCCCGAGCGGGGCAGCGCGCGAAAGGCCTGGTGTTCAACCCGCAGCCATACGCGGTCCGGAGTGGCATCGGCGGTCAGTCGCGGTTGTCGGCGCAACGGGTGGAGATTTCGTTCCGGGGTGGCGGCGAGCCCCCAATTCTCGCGCTCGAAGACTTGGTCGGCGGGCAGGCGGCCGAGGAACGTGCGAATCCGCGGGCCCAGATCGGCGTTCAGCATCGGCACGGGCTCGTGAATTTGGTCAATCGTCAGCCCCAGTTTCGTTTCCGGAGCCCACCAGGACGCGAAACACACCGCGCCGCCGACCATCCGGAATTCGCCGTCCTCGTGCCGCCGGAGCAGCACGAAGTCGGGTTCCCAGCCGGCCGAGAACTTGGCTAAGGATGCCAGCCCCGATTCGGCGGACGGACGCATCACGGGTGGGAACAGTTCCATCGCTTCGGCGAAAACAGGCTCCGCGGCCGGCGTCCAATGGGCGGAGGGAATCTCGGTCTGGCCCAGCCAGCGGGCGCGTTCCGCCAAATTGGCCGGATCGGCGCCGGGCACAAACCAGCGCAGGTCGCCGCGGCGGACACCGAATTCAAAACGGTAGCGGTCCCCGCGGAACAGCCGGGCGAAAAACTCGGGCGTGGTGGCGACCACGGTGGTCAGGCCTCCTGCCCGGGCGTTCGGTGTTGCAGGACCTTCGCCGTCTGCTCAGTGCGGAACCGTTCGTAAGCCGCACGGAACTGCGGATGTTTGTTGCCCAGGATGGCAACGGCGAGCAGCGCTGCGTTGATCGCGCCGGCCTTGCCGATGGCCATGGTGCCGACCGGCACACCGCCGGGCATCTGCACGATGCTCAGGAGCGAATCGAGGCCGTTAAGCGCCTTGGACTGCACCGGCACTCCTAGCACCGGCAGCGGGGTCTTGCTGGCGCACATGCCCGGCAGATGCGCCGCCCCGCCGGCGCCGGCGATGATGACCTCGATGCCCCGGTTGGCGGCGCCTGCCGCGAACTCGAACAGCAGGTCTGGCGTGCGGTGGGCGGACACCACGCTGGCCTCGTGCGGCACGCCGAGCCCGGTCAACTGCTGCGCGGCGTGCTGCATCGTCTCCCAGTCCGACTGGGAACCCATGATGATCGCGACCAACGGGGAACTCATGACGCGGGGAGTGAAGTCCGGGGCGCCCGAAGCTCAAAGCGCAAAGTTTCGCGCCCGACTTCTGCCACGCCGGGTGGACTTGGGTTTTGAAGTTTGGCCGGGTTGCTCCGACTCTGACCCCGTGCATCTGGCCCGCCTTCGGCTCCGTGACTTCCGCAATTACCTGCGGTTGGACGCCGAATTCGTGCCCGGATTCCACGTCCTGCTCGGTGACAATGCCCAAGGAAAGACCAACATTCTCGAAGCGATCTACCTGCTGGCCACCCTGCGTTCGTTTCGCGGGGTGGGCGGGACGCAGATGATCCGGCACGACGCCAAGGGCTACTTTGTCGGTGCCACGGTGGTGGGCGCAGCCCCGGCCGAGATCAAAGCCTACTGGTCACCGCGGGAACGCAAGCTGAGCCTGAACGGCAATCCGGTGAAGCGCTTGGCGGACTATTTGGGCACGCTGAGGGCAGTGGTGTTCTGCACGGAGGATCTGCAATTGGTGAAAGGCACGTCCCGGGTCCGCCGCCGGTTCCTGGACCTGCTGCTGTCGCAGACGCAGCCGGGTTACCTGACGCTCCTGCTGCGCTACACGCAGGCCCTGCGCAACCGGAACGCCCTGCTCAAACAGCCGCAGCCAGACGCGGAACAGCTCGCCAGCTTCACGGCCCAGTTGGTGTCCTTGGGCGAGCAATTGATGGCGGCGCGGCGGACCTTCACGCCGAAGCTCTCGCCGTTGGTCCGGCTGGCCTTCCGCCGGATTGCCGCGGATGCGGATGAGCTCATCCTCGAATACCAGCCAAGTGTGGCAGGCGACTTCGCGGTCGCGCTGGCGAACAGCCGGGCCCGCGAGCGGGTGCTGAAGACCACCGTGATCGGGCCGCACCGGGACGAGTTGGGCATGCTCGTCAACGGCCAGCCGGCGGGGCAGTTCACGAGCGAAGGGCAGAAACGGACGCTCGCGCTCGCGCTGAAGATGGCACAGGCCGAATATCTAACCGGCATTCACGGCGCGCCGCCGGTGCTGCTCATTGACGATGTCATGGGCGAACTCGACGCCCGCCGCCGGGCAGGCCTGTTACCCCTGTTGAATCAGGCGCGCCGGGCTGGAGGACAAGTGTTCATGACCTGCACGGCCGAGAACTGGCCCGCGGAACTGGGCCGCGAATTCGTCCGCTGGCAAGTTCAGGGCGGCACTCTGGCGGCCGTCTGAGGCGCGGGCCTTCAGCGGCTTCGGCCTTTGCCGGATCGACGGGACTTTTCCGAGTAGCTGACTGCGCGGGTCGTGTTGCCCGGTGACTTCAGGTCGCCGCCTGACAGCCGGCTCTTGAGTTCGCGAATCTGGTCGCGCAACAGGGCGGCTTTCTCGAACTGGAGATCATTCGCGGCGATCACCATGTCGTTTTCCAGTTCGCGGATGGTCTCGGTCAGGTCGAAGGTTTCGACGCTTTCGTGAAGTGCGGCCGCGGCGGCCTCGCGCCCTTGGGGTTGGCTGCTGAGGCTTTCGTCCACGGCCCGCGTGACGCTGCGGGGAATGATTCCGTGGGCGGCATTGTGGGCGAGCTGCTTCTGCCGGCGGTAATTGGAGACGGCCAGGAACTTCTGGATGCTCTGAGTCATCACGTCGGCGTAGAGGATGACGCGGCCGTTCAGATGCCGCGCGGCCCGGCCGGCGGTCTGGATGAGGCTGGTGGCGCTGCGGAGGTAACCCTCCTTGTCGGCGTCAAGGATAGCGACCAGGGAGACCTCCGGCAGATCGAGTCCTTCGCGCAGCAGGTTGATGCCGACGAGCACGTCGAACTCGCCCTTGCGGAGCGCCCGGAGAATCTCGACGCGTTCGATCGCATCGATCTCGCTGTGCAGGTAGCGGACGTTGATGCCGATGTCGCGCAGGTAGTCCGTGAGTTCCTCCGCAGTGCGTTTGGTCAGCGTGGTGACGAGAATCCGCTCGCGTTTCTCCACCCGTTGGCGGGTTTCCTCGATCAGGTCGTCAATCTGCCCTTGAAGCGGCTTGATGACGATCTCGGGGTCGATCAGGCCGGTGGGGCGGACGATCTGTTCGGCGACATTGGCGGGGGTGGCCCAGCCCATTTCGAGCGGTCCCGGCGTGGCGCTGACATAGACCGCCTGGTGCACGAGGCCGCGGAATTCGTCGAAACTGAGCGGGCGATTGTCGAGCGCACTGGGCAGCCGGAAGCCGTGCTCCACCAGCACCGTCTTGCGGGCCATGTCGCCGGCGTGCATCCCGCCGATCTGCGGAAGGGTGGCGTGCGATTCGTCCACGATCAGGAGGTAATCCGCGGGGAAGAAGTCCAGCAGCGTGCCCGGGCGCGAGCCGGGCGGACGGGCGGCGATGTGGCGGGAGTAATTCTCGATGCCGGAGCAGAAGCCGAGCTCCTCCAGTTGTTCGAGGTCGAACTCGCAACGCATCTTGATGCGCTGGGCCTCGAGGAGCTTGCCCTGCTTCTCGAACCACGCGATGCGTTCGCCGAGTTCCTCGCGGATGCTCAGCACGGCGCGGCGGGTCTTCTCCTCGGGGGTGGCGAACTGTTTGCTCGGGAAGATGTTCGCCGCCGTCAGCACCTCCGCGACATCGCCGGTGAGCGGATCGAACCGGCTCATGCGCTCGATCTCGTCGCCGAAGAACTCGATGCGCAGGGCGTCCTCCGTGTAGGCCGGATGCAGCTCGATCACGTCGCCGCGCACCCGGAACTTGGAGCGCGTGAGATCGAAGTCGTTCCGCTGGTATTGCAGGGCGACGAGCCGTTCCAGGAGCTGGAGCCGGGTGACGCTCTGGCCGACCCGCAGGGGAATGACCATCGCCTCATAGTCCTCCTTGCTGCCGATGCCGTAGATGCACGACACGCTGGCGATCACGATCACGTCGCGGCGCCCGAGCAGGGAATTCATGGTCGAGAGCCGCAGCCGCTCGATCTCGTCGTTCACCGAGGAATCCTTCTCGATGAACGTGTCCGTGCGTGGGATGTAGGCCTCGGGCTGGTAGTAGTCGAAGTAGCTGACGAAATACTCGACCGCGTTGTGGGGGAAGAACCCCTTGAACTCGCTGTAAAGCTGCGCGGCCAGGGTCTTGTTGTGCGAGATGATCAGCGTCGGCCGGTTCGCGTTCGCGATGACGTTGGCCATCGTGAAGGTCTTGCCCGATCCCGTGACGCCCAGCAGCACCTGGTGTTTCACGCCCTCGATCACGCCGCGGGAGAGCTGGGCGATGGCTGTCGGCTGATCGCCGGCGGGTGCGTAGGCGGATTGGAGCTGAAAGGTGCCGGACATGTGGCGCGCGGACTGTGACGGAAGCCCGGCGCCGGGCAACCGTGCGAATCAGAGCCCGGTGTGCTCCGGCAGGCCGAATTCGCCGTTCCGCGCCGCCTCGAGCTGGCGATAGACCTCCGCGACATGGGCGTCCACGGCCGTGGCATGTTCCGGGAGTTCGTCGCGCAGCTTCTGCAACGAGGCGTCGGGCGAGAGCGTTTTCGGATCGCGCTGATGATAGCGGGCGGTCTTGGCCATCACCGCCAGGAGGTCGGGATCGCGGGGGACGTTGAACGCCTTGAGCAGCCCTTCGTAAGCCGCTTCGGGAAGTTCGGAATGATTCAGCAGGTAGCCGTGGCCCTTCGTGACCCCGCTGAGGGCCGCCTGGCCGTAGGCCGCCAGCAGCTTGGCCCAGTGGACGGCAAACGGACGGCGCATGATGTCGCGAAGCTCCCAGCCGAACAGTTCGGGCTCCAGTTCGCCCGGGACAAACAGCGTTCCGCACCGGTGCTCGTGCGAGGCGAGGACCTCCAGCGGCTCGCGATAGAGAAACGCCCACGGCACGAGGGGAAACGCTGCCTGCACCACGGGCAATTGCAGGATTTGCCAATGCTCGAAGCGCACGAACAGCCGGGTCCGGTGCGGCAGGGCCTTGGCGACGGCGAGGATCAGCCAGCGCAGCTGTTCCTGCCGCCATTCCGGGGTGGTGCGGGCATCCCAGAGCTGGCAGCGGAGCAGGGCGTCGACGGGCTGAAACTCATTGAGGACGAGATGCCCGTAATCCGCGGCCAGCATCTGTGCCACCATTCGCGCCCCGCTGCGCGACCAGTGGAACAGGAAACCCGCCGGGGCCGGCACCACGGCGGTGTCCGCGGGCGGCGCTTCGGCGACCTCCCGCAGCATGCCGATCGGTGTGTGAAAGCACCTGCCCTCGATCTCCGCGTCGCCCACCGAGGCCTTGAGGGTCTCGTCGAAGTAGGG
>CAIWAH010000188.1 GCA_903910585.1 uncultured Verrucomicrobiota bacterium | reverse complement strand
GGTGAGTTGCCG
Source organism: uncultured Verrucomicrobiota bacterium (assembly GCA_903910585.1). GTDB lineage: Bacteria > Verrucomicrobiota > Verrucomicrobiia > Limisphaerales > UBA9464 > CAIWAH01. The sequence goes on along the minus strand of CAIWAH010000188.1, from coordinate 13,703 downwards.
CGGCGGCCGTCATCCAGGGCGGCAAACCGCGCCGAATGCACGCCGGGGGCGCCGCCCAGCGCGTCCACTTCCAGGCCGGAGTCGTCGGCGAGCACGTAACCGAGGTTCAGGCTGCACACATCGGCGGCGAAGTGGGCAGCCCAGGTCACCGCCTTGATGCGGGCATTGTCGGCGAACGTGGCGCCGGTTTCCTCCGGCTCCAGCTTCACGTTGGCATCGCGCTGGGAGAACACGGTGAACTCCGGCCCGAGCACGGCCCGGATCTCCGCGACCTTGTGGGTGTTGCCGGTGGCGATGAAGAGGTTCGTCACGCGGCGGAGTTCACGGGTTCCCGGGACGGGATTCAAGCATCCCGGCACGGCGCGCCCTGCGTTTGAGCGGCTTGCACGCGCGGTTGTCAGCCGCCATACATCCGCCCATCACATGACGTCCGTCACCGCCCTCAACGCCGCGGTGCAGGAGGCCGGCGCCTTCCTGCAGCCGCTGTTCAACGAGCTCCAACGCTGCGTCGTCGGCCAGAAATACCTGACCGAACGCCTGGTCATCGGCCTGCTTGCCAACGGCCACGTCCTGCTCGAGGGCGTGCCGGGTCTCGCCAAGACGCTGTCCGTGAAGACGCTGGCGACCGCCCTCCACACCCGCTTCAGCCGCATCCAGTTCACGCCCGACATGCTGCCGGCCGACGTCGTGGGCACGCAGATCTACAACCCGCAGGCGGGCAGCTTCACCGTGCGGCGCGGACCCGTCTTCGCCAACCTGGTGCTCGCCGACGAAATCAACCGCGCTCCGGCCAAGGTGCAGTCCGCCCTGCTCGAAGCGATGCAGGAACGCCAGGTCACGATCGGCGACCAGACGTTCAAGCTCGAGGAACCGTTCCTCGTGCTCGCGACGCAGAACCCGGTCGAACAGGAAGGCACCTATTCGCTGCCCGAGGCGCAGGTGGACCGCTTCATGTTGAAGCTGAAGATCGGCTACCCGTCCCGTGACGAGGAACGGCAGATCCTCGACCTGATGGCCCGCACCAGCGGCCAACCCAACGTCTCGCCGGTCGTGGAGGGCGCCGCCATCCTGAAAGCCCGCGAGGTCATCAACGACCTCTACTGCGACGACAAGGTGAAGGACTACATCGTGGACGTCGTCTGCGCGACCCGCGATCCCGAGCACTACAAGATCGCGGTAAAGGACTTCATCCAGCTCGGTGCCAGCCCGCGCGCGACCATTGCGCTGACGCTTGCCGCGAAGGCTCATGCGTTCCTCCGCGGCCGCGGCTACGTGACGCCGCAGGACGTGAAGTCCATCGGCCTCGACGTGCTGCGCCACCGCGTGACGCTGACCTACGAGGCCGAAGCCGAGGAGAAGACCGCCGAGGACATCGTGCAGAAGATCTTCGACGAACTGCCGGTGCCATGAGCTGTCCCTGAATCGCGACCCTGCTGTTGCCTGATGGCTTCCGCCGTCCAATCCGAATCCTGTTCGCCCAACCAGCCGATCCTGCTGTTCGACGGCGTGTGCAATCTTTGCCATGGCTCGGTGCGGTTCGTCCTGCGGCACGAACGCGGACCGATTCTGCGCTTCTGCGCCTTGGAGTCCGCAGTAGGAACCCAACTGCTCCGGGAGCACGGCCTCGCCACCGACTACCGCGGCAGCCTCGTGCTGATTGAAGCCGGCGGCGCCTTCGTGAAATCCGACGCAGCATTGCGGGTTGCCTCCTATCTGAACTGGCCGTGGTCGTGGGGCCGGGCCGGAGTGGTGTTTCCCCGCGGCCTGCGGGACTGGGCCTACGATTTCATCGCCCGGAATCGCTACCGCTGGTTCGGCCGGAGCGACGCGTGCCTGCTGCCCACCGCGGACCTTAAACTCCGCTTCCTCGGTTAGCGCCATGATCCCCAAGGAACTCCTCAAGAAGATCCGTCAGCTCGAGCTGCGCACGCGGCGGCTCGTGGACGAGTCCCTAGCGGGCCAATACCACTCGGCGTTCAAGGGACAGGGCATGGATTTCGACGAGGTCCGCGAATACCAGCCGGGTGACGAGGTGCGGGCCATCGACTGGAACGTCACCGCGCGGATGAACCATCCGTTCGTGAAGAAGTTCCGCGAGGAACGCGAACTGACGGTGATCGTGGCGGTGGACGTGAGCGCGTCCGGGCTGTTTGGCTCGGGCGAGCAGTCCAAGCGTGAGCTCGCCGCCGAACTGGCCTGCGTGCTCGCTTTCTCGGCCATCCGCAACCAGGACCGCGTGGGGTTGGTGCTGTTCACTGAGACCGTCGAGAAATTCATACCGCCGAAGAAGGGCCGCCGGCATGTGCTGCGGGTGATCCGCGACATCCTGTGCCACGAACCGCAGTTCCGCGGCACGTCGGTGAACGGCGCCCTCGATTTCGTGAACCGCGTGCTGCCGCACCGCGCGGTGGTCATCCTCGTGTCGGATTTCCTCGCGGAGACCAATCCCAGCCGGGCCGAGATTGCCGCGCACCTGCGTCGCCGCGCCATTCGCAGCGAGACGCTCGGACGCGTGTCCGCGACGGCGCTCCGGCAAGTCAGCCGCCGGCATGATCTCGTCGCGGTGCAGGTGTCCGATCCTTACGAACTCGAACTGCCGAGCCTCGGCCGGCTGGTGTTGCAGGATGCCGAGACGGGCGACCTCGTGGAGATCAACACGTCCGACGAACGCCGGCGGGCGGCCTTTGCCGAACGCGGCCGGCGCACGCAGGGCGAACTCGACCGGCTGTTCCGGCAGGCGAAGGTGGACGCCATCCGCGTCCGCACCGGCGAACCCTATGACCTCGCGCTGAAGCAGTTCTTCGACACGCGCGAACAGCGGAGGCGCCACGGATGAGCTCCCGAATGCGGATTGCGGAATGCGGATTGCGGAATGAGCAGAGGTCTTCTTCCTGGTCATTGGTCTTTGGTCATTCCGTCGTCGCCCTGGCGTGGTTGCTGAACCATTCGTCGGGCGTTGCCGCCACCAAGACGAACACCGGCGCCGCCGTGGTCGTGGGGCCGAAGACAAATGCTCCGGCCGGTCCCCAGCAACTGCAGGACATCAAAGGGCCCATCGAGATCACGTCGTGGACGGATTGGGCCATCCGGGGCGCGGTGGTGCTGGGCGCGTTGGCGCTGCTCGCCGCGGCTTGGTGGTGGTGGCGCCGGAAACGTCCGCCCGCGCCGCCGCCACGACTGGTGCCGCCGGACGAACGGGCGCGGGAACGCCTCGCCGCTGCGCTGGCGCTCATCGAGCAGCCGGAACGCTTCTGCACCACGGTCTCCGAAATCGTCCGCGTCTATCTGGAGGAACGGTTCGGGCTCCGCGCGCCGGAGCGCACCACGGAGGAGTTCCTCGCGGAACTGCCGCGCAACGCCGTGCTGGAGTCGCGGCACAAGGCGTTCCTCTCGGACTTCCTCACCGGCACCGACCTCGTGAAGTTCGCGAAGTTCGAGCCCGGCCGGAAGGAATTGGAGGACCTGCACGCGGCCGCCGTGCGTCTTGTCGAGGAAACCACGCCGCGGTTCGTGCCCCCGCCGCCGGTTCAGCCCGCCCCGAAACCATGAACGCGAACTTCTCCTTTGCCGCGCCGTGGTGGCTGCTGGGGTTGCTCGCGATCCCGCTGCTGGCGTGGCTGCGCGGCCAGGCCGGCCGCGAGAGCGCGTTCGTTTATTCCAGCCTCACGCTGGTGAAGGGCATCACGGAGCTCAGCCGCAGCCGGGCGGGTTCGTTCCTGCTCAACCTCCGCTGGTTCGCGCTCGCGCTGCTGTTCATCGGCATGGCGCGCCCGCAGATCGCCGGCGGACAGGCCCCGCTGCGGGCCAGCGGCATCGACATCGCCGTGGCGGTGGACCTCAGCGGCTCGATGATCGCCGAGGATTTCGAGCTGCGCGGCGAGCGGGTGAACCGCCTCACCATGCTCAAGGACGTGCTGGCCAGCTTCATCGAACAGCGCACCAGCGACCGCATCGGTCTGGTGGCGTTCGGTTCGGAGGCGTTCATCGCCGCCCCGCCGACGCTGGATCACGACTTCCTCCGCCGTGTGCTTGAGCGCCTTGAGCTGGGTGTGATCGACGGCCAGCAGACCGCGATCGGTTCGGGTCTCAGCGCTGCGGTGAACCGGCTGCGGGAGCTGAAGTCGAAGTCGCGCATCGTGATCCTGATGACCGACGGGCAGAACAATGCCGGCAGCATTCCGCCGCTGACCGCCGCCGAGGCCGCCGCGTCGCTGGGCGTGAAGGTTTACACCATCGGTGTGGGCACGCGGGGTTATGCGCCGGTGCCGGCGAAGGACGCGTTCGGCCGCAAGGTCTATGTCCGGCAGGCGGTGGACATTGACGAGGACACCCTGAAGAAGGTCGCCGACAAGACGGGCGGAAAATACTACCGGGCCGACAGCACGGAAACGCTCCGACGCGTCTATGCCGAGATTGACCAACTGGAGAAGACCGAGGCCGAGCTGAAACGCTTCGCCTACTACGAGGAGCTGATGAGCTGGTTCGTGCTGCCGGGACTGGGACTCCTGGCCCTCGAGATCATTCTCGGTCAGACCGTGTGGAGGAAACTTCCATGAATTGGGCCTCCCGACAGTTTCTGCTGCTGGCGCTGGTCTTCGCGCCGCTGACCGCCTGGTTCCTGTGGTGGACGTGGCGGCGGAAGCAGCGCGCTGCCCAGGCGTTCGTGAAGTCGCGCCTGTTCCGGCAGTTGACCGTCGGGCTTTCCACCGGCCGCCAGATTGCCAAGCGCGTGCTGCTGGGAGTGGCCGTGGTCACGCTCCTGCTCGCGCTCGCCCGGCCGCAGTGGGGCTATCATGACGAGGAAACCACCGCGTCGGGACTCGACATCATCGTGTGCTTCGACGTGTCGCGATCGATGCTGGGCGATGACGTGAAACCCAACCGGCTGGCGAAGGCCAAACTGGCCGCCTTCGACCTGCTGAGCTTCAGCAAGTCTGATCGGCTCGGTCTCGTGGCTTTTGCCGGCAGCGCCTTCCTCCAGTGTCCGCTGGCGCTGGATGACGAGGCCTTCCGCCAGAGCGTCCGGGCGCTCGACACCGATCTCATTCCCGAACAGGGCACCGCCATCGCCGACGCCATTCGCGAAGGCGTGGCTGCCTTTGGCAAGGACAGCTCCGGGGCCAAGGCGATCGTCTTCCTCAGCGACGGCGAGGATCACGGCGAGGGCGCCCTCGAAGCGGCGAAGAAGGCTTCCGAGGACGGCGTGCGCATCTTCACGCTGGGAGTTGGCACGGAGGCGGGGGCGGTGCTGCGGTCCGCAGACCCCTACGGCAATCCCGTGTTCGTGCGCGACGAAAAGGGCAACGCGGTCCGCTCGAAGCTGAACGAGGGGGCGCTCAAGCAGGTGGCCGATGCCGGCGGCGGCTTCTACCTGCCGCTGCAGAACCGCCAGACCATCCAGACCCTTTACGAACGCGGCCTCGACGTGCTGCCCAAGAGCGACCTGAAGTCCGGCAAAAAGCGCCAGTGGATCGAACGCTTCCAGTGGCCGCTGGGGCTCGGCATCCTCCTGCTCATGGTGGAGGTGCTGCTCCCGGAACAGCGCCGGACCGTTGCTCCGCGCCCGCCGGGTGCGATGTTGGGCGCCGCCGCGGCAACGAGATAGTCAGTCACCCGTGAAAGCATTTGCGACACAGCCACGACTAGATCAGCGGGAGGCGCTTGGCCGGCGCGCGGACGTTCACGTCCGCTTGACCCCAGGTAGCCGCCGAGGTGACGAGGCGGACCGCGAACGTCACCGGAGCCCGCCCGCCTCCTTACGTCGTCGGCTACGGGCGCTGCTCTCACTGATCACTTGTTACTGTGCATGGACGGTTTCCACCCACGCCGCGTCCTCGCCGGATTCCGCTCTCGACGCCTATCGCCGGGGAAACTTCCGCAGCGCGCAGGCGCAGTATTCGCAGTTGGCGAAGGAAAAAGCCGACGATGCCCGGCTGCGTTTCAATGCCGGGGCGGCGGCCTACCGGAACAATGACCTGACCAACGCCGCGACGTGGTTCGAGTCCGCCACTGGCGCGCCCGACCTCGGACTGCAGCAGCAGGCTTACTACAACCTGGGCAACACCCGGTTCCGGCTGGGCGAGGCGGCGGCCGATCCGCAGGCCAAACTCAAGGAGTGGGAGCAGTCGGTCCAAAACTACGGCTCCGCGCTCAAGCTCAACCAGACCGACACGAATGCCGCCAGCAATCTGGCGCTCGTGCAACGGGCGCTGGAACAGCTCCGGCAACAGATGCCGCAGCAGCCGCAGCAGGGGCAGGACGATCAGAAAAAGCAGGACCAGAAGGACGACCCCAAAGACCAGCAGCAGTCCCCGAACAAGGACTCCCAGAATCAGCCGAACCCAAAGCAACAGTCCAAGAATCAACAGCCGCAGGACCAGCAGTCCGACCCGCAGCAGTCCGACAAGGATTCCTCCGCTGAGAAACAGGAGTCGCAGGAGCAATCGAAGTCGCAGGATGCCGGGAAAGACTCCAAAGGCGCGGATGAAACCGAGCAGCAGCGGAACGCCCAACAACAGGCAGGTCAGCAGTCGGGTCAGGAAAAGGGCGGTCAGGACAAGGAGGGGCAGGGCAACGAAGCCTTCGCCGACGAACAGGGCAAACCCGGCGAGATGTCGGCCGTGCAGGCTGAACGATTGCTGGATCAGCAGAAGGGCGAAGAGAAGGCCCTCATTTTCCGGATGGGTGGGAGCGGCAAGGAGGCAGGTCAACGTGCCCGCAAGAACATGAAGCAATGGTGATCGCAGCGATCCAACCCCGTTACCCGTTGCCCGCATTTCCAAGTGGTGCGGTGGAGGTCGCGCCAGCGTCTTGGACTGCGCGAGTCCTCTCGCGCTTTGTTTTGGCAGGGTATGGGTTGAGGCTCGGCCAAAGCGGCAGGGGACTGCCGCAGTCCAACACCTCGCGGACCAACCAGACCGCGCCCTTCCTCCTGAGGCCGTCCGATTGTTCGGGCCGGACCGGGCCGCTCGGCGCTCTGCTGCTGGCGTTTTGGCTCGGGTTCATGAGCGCGGGATGGGTGCAGGCCGCGCCGGGATTTCGGGCGGAACTGGAGGAGGATTCCGTGGCGGCCGGCGAGACCGCGACGCTGAAGCTCATCTTCACGGATCTGGGCAACGTGCAGCCGCCCGCCTTGCCGGAGTTGCCCAACTGCACGGCGCAGTTCGCCGGTTCGGGCTCCCAGATTGCCATCGTCAACTTCGAGCGATCCTCCTCGATCATTCACCAATACGTCCTCCAGCCCAAAGCAGCCGGGGTGGTCGAGATCCCCGCGTTGACGGTGGAGGTCAACGGCCAGCGTTACACCAGCAATCCCCTCAAGCTACGCGTCGGCCAGGGCTTCGACACGGCGCAGTTGGGCTTCCTGAAGCTGGTGGTGCCGAAGACGGAATTTTACGTGGGCGAAACCGTGCCGGTGGAGATCCGCTTCTACTTCAAGCACGCGCCGGCGCGGCAGAATCCCCCGAAGCTGGAGCTCGACGGGTTCATCAAGGGCAAGGAACACACCGACAATCTCCCGCCCGAGACGATCAACGGGGAGGTTTACAGCGTCGTCCGCAACGCCCTGGCGCTCACCGCGGCGAAGGCCGGCGAACTTACCCTCGGCCCGGCCGAGTTCGAGACGCTCTACGTGTTCCGCTCGAACCGCCGTCGCAGCATCTTTGACGATCCCTTCTTCGGGGGCGGTGGCGAACAGAAGCAGATCAACTTCGCGAGCGAGCCCGTGACGATCCGCGTGGTCCCGCCGCCGAGCGTGAACCAGCCATCCGGATTCGGCGGCGCGGTGGGCCGGTTCAGCCTCGATCCGGTGGTGGCGTCGCCCACCAACGTTGCGGTGGGCGACCCCATCACGGTCCGTCTCACGGTCCGGGGCCGGGGCAACTTCGCCGGCCTCAAGTTGCCGGAACCCGCAGCCGGCAGCGGCTTTCAGGCGTATCCCGGCACCAATTCGTTCGAGGAAGCCGACGTGCTGGGGCTCGAGGGCGTGAAGACCTTCGAGACGGTCCTCGTGCCCGAGCAGGCCGGAGCGCAGCGGCTGCGACTGACGCCCTTCGTCGCGTGGAATCCGGAAACGAAGCGCTACGACTCCCTGGAGCCGCGGGCGATCGCCGTGAACGTGCGGCCGGGGCTCAACGCCCAAGCGCAACCGGCGGGAAATGTTCCGGTCGCCAGCGCCACGGACACGACGCCCTCCCGGAGCGGCGTGGCCACGGAGGTAGTGCCGTTGAAAACGGAACTGGGGCCGCTGCTCGCCTTTTCGCCGGCCTTGGTGCAACGGCCGTGGTTTCTCGCCCTGCTGCTGGCGGCGCCGCTCCTGTGGTCGGGACTGCGCGTCGGCGACCGGTTGCGGGAACGGGCCCGCCAACGCGGACCGGATCTGCGCGGTCAGCGGGAACAGGCGGTAACCGGCGCGCTGGCGCAGTTGGTGACCGAAGCACAGGCCGGCCGTTCCGCGGAATTCTTTGCCGCCCTGAACCGGGCGTTGCAGGAGCAGCTCGCCCTGACCTTGGGCGGCGCGGCGGGCGCCTTTACCGAGGACGTGGTGGCGACCCGGCTGGAACCACGCGGCCTTCCGGCCGCCGAGGTAGAACGGCTTCGGGCACTGTTCGAGGCGCTGGCACAGGCCCGCTATTCGCCGGTGACGTCGCGCCGCGAGCTGGATGCCCTCGCCGTTTCTGCGCGGGCCGCGGTGGCGGCGCTTAAGGCGCTGGAGGTGGCCCCATGAGAAACCGCCTCGGTATCTGGCTGCTGACCATTTGGATCACGGTGTCGGCCGCGGCGGTGACGCCCCGGGAGCACTTCGAGTCCGGCAACGCCCATTTGGCGAGGGGTCAGCCCGCGGAGGCATTGGCGGCCTATGGCCAGATTGCGCCGGAGTCCACCTCGGCGGCTTTGGAATTCAACCGTGGCCTGGCCCATGCCCAGCTCGGACAGCTCGGCAACGCGTTGGTGCGCCTGCGGCGGGCGGAGCGGTTGGCGCCCCGCGACCGCGAGATCCGACGCGCCCTGGCGCAGGTTCGCGCGCGGATTTCCGGGCCCGCGGTGCCGGCGGACCCCCTGGGCCAGACCCTGGGCCGGTTGTCGCTGAATGAATGGGCCGGGGCGGCGGGTCTCGCCTGGTGGGCCTGGTTTGCCCTGCTGTTGATTGCTCGGCTTGGACCGGTGGCCCGGCAAAGCGTCCGCGGATACACGGCGTCGTTTGGACTGATCGCGACGGGGCTAGTGTTTGCCGCGTTGCTGGCGTGGTGGAGCCGGTTGCGGGAGCCGTCCGTGGTCGCCACTCAGGCGAACGCGGCGGTGCGGATCAGCCCCTTGGAGGAGGCCAAGGTGGCCTTCACAGCCGGCGACGGTGCGGAGTTCCGGCTGACGGGTGAACGCGACGGCTGGTTCCGGGTCGAAGAGCCGGCTTCGGGCCGGGCCGGGTGGCTGAGCGGCCGTTCCGCCGGGCTGGTCCCGGTGCGCTGATCGCGGAACCCGACCTCCGCCGAAGCCGACTTGCGAATTGCGTGACCGCCCCCCAATCGCTTTGCTTACGCCCTCGTGACCACGGCTGACGTCCAATTGCATGTCCAGAAGCTCCTGCTGCTGGGCTCATTCTTTCTGGGGGCGATCTTTGTCGGACTGCTCCTCGCCGGGGCGCCGGTGCTGCTGATCCTCGCCCTGGGCGGTTTCGCCTGGCTGCTGCTGCTGCCCTATCACGCGACCCTGGCGACCACGCTGTCGATGGCGACCTTTGCCTCCGGCTTCATTCTGCCGGGCTTTCCGGGTCGTCCGTTTGTGTGGGAGGCGGCGGCGATGCTCGGCTGGACGGGCGTGGCGATCACCATCGCCCTGCGCCAATACGCTCCCGAAGCCTCCACCATTTTCCGGCGTCACTGGCTGCTGTTCGCGGGAGCGCTCGGCTACTGTGTGGTGCTGCTGGTGCTGATGTATTTCCGGGGCGTCGGCATCCGGGTGCTGGGTGCCGGTGGCCAGATGGGCGGCCGCATCTACTTCCAGCAGCTGCTCTGCGCGATCTTCCCGCTGCTGTTCGTGCTCAAGCCGATGAGCGAGGAACGCATGGTGAAGCTCTACGTGCTCCAGTGTCTGCTGTCGGTGACGTTTCTTCCGGCCGACCTGGTGTTCGCCTACGGCGGCAAGATCCTGGAACCGCTGCTCTATTTCCTCGAATTGCCCAACGACGGCGTGAACTTCGAGAATCAGGCCCAGCAGTTCGGCATCCGCCGATTGCAGTCGTTCTTCTTCCTCTCGATGTCGTTCTACTGCCTCCTGCTGACCTGGCGGAAATTCGACGACTACATGAACCGTAATGCCCTGTGGATGTGGCCGCTTTCGGGGATCATCATCGGCCTGGGTCTGCTGGGCGGACACCGGAACCTGATTCTCTTCCTCGCGTTTGTGATCGTGATTTCCGCCTGGGCCCAACGGTTCTTCAGTGCGGTCCGCATCGTCGGCGTCGTGCTGATCGCCGGCCTGATTTACCTGTTCGTCGCCGCCGGCATCCGCGACATGCCCCTGTCCATCCAGCGCGCGCTGTCGGTGGTGCCGGGCTTGCAGGTGGACCGACAGGCCGCAGATGACGGCCGGGCAACCCTGGAAGGCCGTCGCGCCATCCGTGCGGCGGGTTTGGAAGTCTCCAAGGACTACCGCTGGCTCGGTCGCGGCTTCGGCAAGCCGCGCGACTTCCAGATCTGGCCGGGACAGCTCGACATGACCCAGTTGCATGTGGATTTCGGCATCTTCTACAACGGCACGGTGGGTCTGCTGGTGAACACCGGCATTCCGGGAACCGTGTCCATGTTCTGTTTCATGGGCGCCGGTTCGTGGCTGGCCCTGCGAAATCTCCGCCACATCCGCCGCTACGGCGCGAATGATGCCTTCTCCCGCATGGCGTGCGTGCTGTCGTCGCTGTGGATTGGCCAGGTGTTCTCCTTCGTGTTCCTGCACGGCGACGCCGAATTCGCCATGCGCACCTTCGGTCTCGAGGCCGGGATGCTGCTGCTGTGCGACCACAACCTGAGCCGCCGCCTCGCCTCTTCCCAGCAGGCGGTTGCCGTTCAGGAACGCCCGGCGCTGGCCGCGGCGACTGCACCGGCAAGCAATCCGCAGCCCGCCTGATCCGGTTGGCCGATTCGGCATGGCCACCTCGCCCCCATCTGATCCGGCGGACGCGGCGGCGAACCTGTATCGCGGAACGGACGGTCGGGCTTATCACGAGGGAAAACGCGCCCTCGATCCGGCCGCCCGCGAGTGGGTGTGGCGTCTGCGGGCGGAAAAGTTTCAGGACCGGGTTCGGCCAACTGACACCGTGGTCGAGTTGGGAGCCGGGGCCGGTTGGAATCTGGCCCGCCTGAACTGCTCCCGCCGTATCGGCTGCGAAGTGGCGGAATTCCTGGCGCCGGAACTTGCCGCGCTCGGCGTCGAGCATGTCGCGGATCTCCGTTCCGTCCCGCCGGGCCTAGCGGACGTCGCGCTGTGTCATCACGCGCTGGAGCACATGATCGATCCGGCGGAAGCCCTGCGGCAGCTGGCGCGGGTGCTGCGGCCGGGTGGCCTGCTCCTGCTGCATGTGCCGTGGGAAACCGAACGCCGCTATCGGCGGTTCGATCCGGCGGAGCCGAACCATCACCTGTTCCACTGGAACGCCCAAAACCTCGGCAATCTGGTGACGGTATTGGGGTGGGACATCGAGCGGATCAGCGTTCGCCGCTACGGCTACGACCGATTCGCCGCCCAGGCAGCCCTCCGGTGGCATTGGGGTGAAGCCGGATTCCGTGGGCTGCGCCGGCTGTGCATGGCCGTGCGCCCGCTCAAGGAAGTTGAACTGATCGCCCGGCGACCGGCGGGGCGCTGAGTCCGGCTAGGCCGCCCTGATTCGCGCGGCGGCCTGCGCCAGCGGGTCTGCCCGTTGGGCATCCGCCGGATCTCCGGCCCGCCGCAGCTTGATGGCCAAAGCGGACAGCCGTTTCCCTTCGGCCTCGACCATTTCCAGTCCCTTCACGATGGCAAAGAGGTCCTTCGCGTGGGCGGCGTTGAGCACCGTCTGGACCCGGCCGACGAGGGTGTTGTCCTTGATCAGCGCACAGGAACCGCGGAGCCGCTGCAGGGTCAGCACGGCGGCGTGGTGTTTGCCGGCGCCGAGTTCGTTGCGGAAGGTCTTCACCTCGTCGCGGATCTGTTCTGCCAGTTGGTGGAACAGATCGCCGCAGGCGCCAGTGGTCAGGCCCATGCGGTCCTTGAGCTGCTGGATCTGGTCGTTGGCGCGGGCCTGGCTGGCCACGAGCGCGTTGCGAATCTGATCCCGCACCGTGTCCGGCTGAAACGGCTTCACCAGATAACGGTTCACGCCCAGTTCCGCTGCCCGCACGACCGTGTCCCGTTCGGTGGTGGCGGTGCAGAACATGACCTCGAGGTCGCAGAGATACGGCGTGGCCCGGATCTGGGTGAGCAGTTGGATTCCGTCCAGTTCCGGCATGCACACGTCGCTGATCATCAGATCGGGATTCAGTCCCTTTTTCAGCAACTCAAGGGCCTCCGAGCCGTTGACGGATTCGGTCACGGTGCAGCCTGGCAACTGTTCAATTACCCGCCGCAAGACCAGCCGGCTAATGTAGGCGTCCTCGACGATGAGGATGTGGGCGTTGAGCGAGGGGCCTTCCAGCACCACCGGCGGGCGATAGGGCTGGTAGTCGCAATGCTCCTCGAGAATCGGCACCGCCATCTTCTGCGTGTCCGCATCCAGGCACATCACGATGCCGATCAGGCCGTTTTCCAGACCGACGGCGGCCGGTTTGCCGGGCAGGATGTGGATCAGATCCCGGATCGCTTGCGCAATCTGTTCGGGCTTGGAGGGAAGCGGCGTCGGCAGTGTCGCCGGGGCGGGTGGGTTGGCCGGGACCGGACTGTCCGCCGCCACGGGTTTTTCCGGGGGCACTTCGACCAGCGGGTTGCCCCCACCCGTCGGGGCCTTCCGGGCCGCCTGTTTCCAGTCCACCCGCACTTCGTATTCGCCGCCCTTGGCGCCGGGGCGACGGCCTGAGTCGGCCGGTGACTGGGACTGCAGTTGCATGCGAGGGTAGGGGTTGCGGAAGCGCTTCCGTTACGAGCGGTGTTTCGGCAGGAAATCCGTTGCACTTGAGCAGGCTGCGATCGGTGCCGGCCGCCCGGGGTCAAGGCCGTCCATGAGCCGCCAGGGCCTGGCTGCTGAGGACCAGCGCGAATCTGTCGGCCATCTGGCTCACGCGCAGCCCTTCCGCGCGCAGGACTTCCAGACCGTCCAAGGTGCCGGTCAGGTCATTCCGGGAAAGGCATTCGAGCAGTTTCTCGATGCGGTTGACCAACGACGTGTCCTTGATGGAATTGCACGACCCCTTTAGCCCCTGGAGAATCATTTCGGCGGCGTGACGGCGCCCGCCGGCGAAGGCTGTCCGGATCGCGGAAACGTCCTGCACGAGCTGCTGTCCGAGGCCACGGAGCACCTCCACGACGCCTTCCGGACACAGGCCGACCTGCGCCTGGAGTTCCTCCAGCTTGCGGAAGTGCCGGGCGGCGGACTGGATCAGCGTCTCGCGGACCTGCTCCTTGACCTGGGCCGGCTCAAACGGTTTGACGAGGTAGCGGCAGACGTTGAGTTCCGCCGCCCGCAACACCGTGTCCCGTTCCGTGCTGGCGGTGCAGAGCATCACGTCCACCTGCGCCAGCGT
>CAIWAH010000187.1 GCA_903910585.1 uncultured Verrucomicrobiota bacterium | reverse complement strand
GGAGCGGGGCTATGGGGTCGAGCGGGCGGAGGCGCCGATGGGACCGTGGCAGCGCTTGGCGGAGATCGAGCTGACGCAATCGGACGGCGAATGGACCGCGACAGTTCCCATGACCGCCACCGCGACCGGTTTTTTCAGGATTGTGGAGTCGCCGTAGGGCGAGCCATCCATCCGCACCGTCGTCTGGGAGCGGTGGATTCTTGCCGAACCTGAGGACTGACAGAGACCAAACGTCGCCCAGCGAGTGCCAAATGCCGGAGAGTCGTCCGGGGACGGGCAAGGTCTGCTGCGTGCGAACTCATCGCACACAGTTTATGGCTGCCTATCTTGCGCTCCTCAAGTTCACGCCCCAAGGGCTTCAGAACATCCACGAATCAACCCGTCGGGCTGCGGTCTTCAAGGCGGCGGCCAAGAAAGCGGGCGCAAAGGTCACCCACACCTACTGGACGCTCGGTGCTTACGACGGGGCGATCCTCTTTGAAGCTCCCGATGACACCGTGGTGGCCGCGCTGATGGTTTCCCTGGCCGGCCTGGGCAATGTCCAGACCACCGTCCTCCGGGCGTTCTCCGGGGCGGAATTCGATGCCGTAGTGGCCAAGTCGCCCCGTCTCTGAGCATATTCCGCGGCTTGCCACGCGGACGTCTTTCCCGATGCTCCGCGCCGCATGACGACTCCACAGGCCCTTGGGCTACGGAAATCCTTCGGTTTTGGCGACCGGCTCGGCCTCGCCACGCCGGGCCATCTGGCTGCCCTCCGCCGGTTCCCGGACTTCGCGGGCATCTTCGCGCAGCAGTCCATCCGTGAACTCACCCGGACTCAGCGCACGCCTGAGGAGGTGATGCGGGCGGCCCAGACGGCACTTGCCGCCGCGGGTCACGCGGCTCTGTGGGGCGCCGACGGCGATCATCTGAAGACGCCCGAGGATGTGCAGCGCGTCGCCGCCGCCGGCTTCTGTTTCTTCACCATCGATCCCAGTGCCTACGTCAACAATGCGGCCGACACGCTGGATGAGGCCGCGCTGCGGGCCGAAGTGTCCGCGCAGGAAGCCGACGGTCTGTTCACCGGGTTCGACTGGCAGGATTACTATCTCAACCGGGTCTTCAATGTGAGTCCCCGGTTTGCGCCGTTCCGCTTCGACGAGGAGACACTGTTCCGCGCCGCGGTGAAGTATGCCCGGGCCACCGCGCATGCGGCGGTGATGGGGGAGGCGATTGCGAAGGCGTCAGCGGGACGGCCCTTCGACATCGAGGTGTCGGTGGACGAGACCGATTCGCCGACGACTCCGCTGGAGCACCTGTTCTTCGCGTTGGAACTCCAGCGTCGCGGCGTGCCGAACCTGGTGAGCCTCGCGCCGCGGTTCATCGGCGACTTCGAAAAGGGCATCGATTACCGGGGCGACCTCGCGAAGTTCGAGGAACAACTCAAGGTCCACGTCGCCATCTCCAAGTTCGCCGGCCCCTACAAGATCAGCATTCACAGCGGCTCGGACAAATTCAGCGCCTATCCGGCCATCGGCCGCGTCTGCGGCAGCCTGCTGCACGTGAAGACGGCCGGCACCAGTTACCTGGAAGCCCTCCGGGTCGCTGCCCGCACGGACGTCCCGCTGTTTGCCGAGATCGCCGCGTATTCGCGCGGCTGCTTTGAAACTGATCGGGCCAGCTACCACATTTCCACGACCAACGCGCAGGTGGCCGCGCTGCCGGCCTACCGCGGCACCGCCGACGAACCGGCCTATCTGGACGAGGTGGCCGGACGGCAGTTGCTCCACGTCACCTTCGGTTCCGTGCTGACCCGCGGCCGGACCGCACAGGGACGCCCCTTCAAAGACGCCCTGCTGGAGACCCTCGAACAGCATTCGGCCCTGCACGCCGAACTGCTGGAAACCCATTTTGTGAAGCACCTCGCCCTCCTCACCGCTGGCTGATCCGCGATGTTTACCCTCTCCGAAGTCGCCAAGTCCTACGGCAGCAAAACGCTGTTCGAGGACGTCACGCTGACCATCAACCGCACGGACCGGCTCGGCCTCGTGGGCCCAAACGGCGCCGGCAAGTCCACCCTGTTCAAGCTGATCCTGGAACAGGAGGAACCGGACTCCGGACTCATCACCCGACAGCGGGGCGCCACGGTCGGGTTCCTGCCGCAGGAAAGCGCGCCGGCGGGCGAGGAGACGGTCCTGGAGGTCGCCACCAGCCACCACCACGGCGACGAGTGGCGGCCGATTGACGGAGTGGCCGTGGCGAAGGCCAAACGCATTCTCAAGGGCCTTTCGTTCCGCGATTCGGACTTCGACCGCCCGGCCCGGGAACTTTCCGGCGGCTGGGTGATGCGCGCCCACCTGGCCCGTCTGCTGGTGCAGGAGCCGGACCTCCTGATGCTCGACGAGCCGACCAACCATCTCGACCTGGAGACGCTGATTTGGTTCCAGGAATATCTGCGGGCCTACCCGGGTGGCATCGTGCTGATCTCCCATGACCGCGAGTTCCTCAACAAGCTGGTCACCGGCATCCTCGAGCTGCGGAGCGGCAAGCTGTTCGGCTACACCGGCAACTACGACACCTTCCTCGAACAGCGCGACGCGCAGCAGGAGCAGCAGGCGGCCGCCTTCAAGAATCAGCAGAAGGAAATCGGCAAGCTGATGGACTTCGTAAACAAGTTCCGCGCGAAGGCGTCCACCGCCACCCGCGCCCAGGCGAAGCTGAAGCAGATCGAGCGCATGGAACGGGTGGAAGCACCGGAAGCCCAGGCTGCCGTGGTGGATTTTGCGTTTCCGCAACCTGAGCCCAGCGGCCAACGGGTGATCACGCTGAGAAAGGCCCATTTCGCCTACGGCAGCCATGTGATCTACCAAGGAACTGAGTTTGAAGTGACCCGCGGCGAGCGCATCGTCTTCGTCGGGCCCAACGGCGCCGGCAAATCCACCCTGCTCAAGCTGCTGGCGGGCGTGCTGACCCTTCAGTCGGGCGACCGTGATCTCGGCCCGAAAACCCAGGTCGGCTACTACTCGCAGTATCGCACCGAAATGCTGCGGGTGGAGCGAACGGTGCTGGAAGAGGCCCTCGATACTCCGGCGCGGGTCACCGAACTCTATGTCCGCTCGCTGCTCGGCTGCTTCCTGTTCCGCGATGATGAGGTGTTCAAGAAAGTTGGTGTGCTGAGCGGTGGTGAGAAAAGCCGCCTGGCGCTGGTGAAGATCCTTCTGAACCCGCCCAACCTGCTGCTGATGGACGAACCGACGACGCACCTCGACATGGCGAGCATTGATGCGCTGATCGCGGCGTTGTCGGAATACATCGGCACGCTCGTGTTCATCAGCCACGACGTATATTTCATCCGTGCGCTGGCGACCAAGGTCCTGCACATCAATGCCGGCCGGCTCACGCCCTATGCCGGCGACTACGACTACTACCTGGAAAAGACCAAGGCCGCGTCCGCGCGCACGGCCCTGACCGCCCAGTTGAGCAATGGTCGTCCGGCCAGCGGTCCCGCCAGCTCGGCCCGGCCGGCAGAAGCTCCCAAATTCACCCAGAAGGACCGGCGACAGCAGGCTGCGGACGCCCGGAAACTGGTCTCCGCCCAGCGCAAGCGGGTCACACTGCTGGAAGGGGAAATTGCCGGCTTGGAAAAGAAGATGACTGAATTGACCGCCGAGCTCGAACTGCCGGCGACCTATGCCCAGCCAAGGCGGATCAACGAGATCAACCAGCAGATCAAGCAGGCCGGGGCGGACCTGGAACGCCGGAATCGGGAATGGGAGGAGGCGGCCAATCGGTTGACCGAACTTGAGAAAGCTGCGGAAGGCTGAGCCGGTCAACACCACGACGGGTTCGGGCTTTTCAAAGGGAAGGGGAACCGCTTGGGTGGCGGACATGAAGTTGCCGAATCGTTTGCGAGGGTGCGTTCAAGGATTGGCCGTGACGGTGGCGATCCATGGACTCGGCGGCGTTGCCGCTGAATCCGCCAACCCGACTCCGGCGACCGTCCCCGGTTACGAGTTCCGTCCGGGTTCGATCGATGGCACCGGCAAATGGTTTATGGGGCGGGAAATCGCCCACTACATGAGCCATCAGGGAGCGATGTGGCTGGAGCGGGAGGAGCGGGAAGAAGAGGAGCAACCCAACGAATTGATCCGGTTGCTGGACCTCAAACCGGGCCAGTCGGTGGCGGATATCGGCGCGGGCAGCGGCTACTTCACCTGGCGCATGGCTCACAAAGTCGCGCCGGCCGGCCGGGTTTTCGCCAACGATCTGCAACCGGAAATGCTCACCATCCTGCGCACCAACATGGGGCGCCACCAGGCCACCAACGTGGTCGCAGTGCAGGGCAGTTCAACCAATGTGAATTTGCCTGCTGCGTCGCTGGATCTGGCCCTGCTGGTGGACGTTTATCACGAGTGTGACCACCCGAAGGAGATCATCGCCTCGCTGTGTGAAGCCCTGAAGGACGGTGGCCGGTTGGTGCTGGTCGAATATCGCGGGGAGGATCGGTGGATCCCGATCAAGCCGTTGCACAAGATGACCGCAGACCAGGTCGTCCGGGAGATGTCAATTCACCCGCTGGCCCAGGTTTCCACTAATCGATTGTCTCGCCAGCATGTGCTGATTTTCCGTCGCATGGATCGTGCGCACGGGTCCAAAGCAAGACTGTGAAAGCAAAAAAGCCCGCCAGAGGCGGGCTTTCAAAAACCTGACCGAGAGAGTTTAGCGGGTGCGCTTCTCGTTGTAGGAAGTGCGGTCCATCGTCCATCCCCAATCATGGTCACCTGCTTTTACCGCCGGCGGGCTGTAGGTGAAATTGGGCTTCTCCAGGTTGACGGTGGTCTTCCACTTCTTGATTTCGCTGTGGCCGTCCACCATCGAAAAACCGCACGCGCCGTTATGGTAGTTGGCCGGCATATCGATCCAGCGGCGGTCCTGCTGCGCGTTGAAGAACGCACCGTCGTTGATGGAGTCAGGATTCTCATCCACAAACATCCAGAGCTCTGATGGAGCCGGGCGGGTCACGTCGGACGCCTTGATGAACAGCTTTTCGCACTGGAGGAGGCCGTCAGCCGCGGTCTTGTTGCCTCGGCCGATGGCACCGTTGGCCGAGATTGAGCGCACCCGGGCAGGCCACTTCTTGGCCTTTTGGCTGGAATGGAGGAGTTTGTCCGCCGGGCACTTGTATAGCTTGGCAGTGTTGCCGGAATAACGTGCGAGCACGGCGTATTTGGGATCCGTGAGATAGAGTGTGTTGGTATTGTGGGAACTGGTTCCCCAATCGAGCCAGCCCATCACCCACGGACGCTCCGAGGTGGAATTGTTTTCGTTGATCGCAGTGCCGCTCTGGGCGGATCCGCCGTGGGTAACGTAGGGAAACTCATCCCGGTTGTCGCCCTGATACAAGTGCACCGCGAGCATCAGTTGCTTGGTGTTACCCATGCAGAGGATGCCTTCGGCCTTGGTTTTGGCCTTGCTGAGGGCCGGGAGGAGCATGCCCGCCAAGATGGCGATGATGGCGATGACGACGAGCAGCTCAATCAGGGTGAACCCTTGCCGCTCGCTTCGACGCGATTGGATGTTCGTGTGCATAGGTAACGCGTTGCAGACCATGTCAGGTGTGTGAGTTCACCATAACAGGGGAGACGGCCACTGCAAGCGTTACTTGTCGCAGTTCGCTCCACTCGGCGGCACGAAAAAGGCACCGGTGAAAAGCATTCACTGCCGGTGCCGTGCGTCAGCAAAAAGTGTGTGCTCACCAAAGGGGCAACGGTTGTGTCTCGGCTCGGCGCGACGGAGAATCTTCACAGGGCCTGGGGCTGAGTCGGTGGTTGCCTACTTGGCTCAGACGGGCGAGTGGAGGGCCACCGCCGGCGATCGTCGGCCGACTGCCAAAATTCCGAACCCACGCAAATCTCCATTCGGCGAGGCGGACGCTTGCGTCCGATTCCTGCGCTGGTTCACTCAGTGCAGTTCTATGAAGCATCTCCTTCTCTCCCTCGCTTTGGCCGGACTGTCCGCGCTGGCGGCCGATCTCGCGTCGTTCAATGGCACCTGGATCATCAAATCCGCCGAGATGAACGGCTCCGAAGTCTCCGGCGGAGGATTCGAGTCCATTGTGCTCTCCCTGAAGGACGGGAACTACGTTTACGAAGGGAATGAAGGCACCACCAAGGGGCGGTTTACGGTCGATTTCTCCAAGTCGCCCGCCGCGATGGATGTCATCGAGACCGACGGCCCCAACCAAGGCCGGACCATCATGGCAGTGACTGAGTTGGTGGAAGGCGGCTGGCGGGCGGCCTATGGCTTCACCGGCGGCCGGCCGACCGGCTTCACGACCTCGGACGGAGATGGCGTGGTGGTGGCCCGCTACGCCCGCAAGCCGGGCACCGAGCCGCCGCCCACGACGAAGCCCCTGCGGGCACTGCTGCTGATCGGCGGCTGCTGCCATGATTACGCCAAGCAGAAGGACATGCTCAAGTCCGGCCTGGAGTCGCGGGCCAACCTGACGGTGGACATCATCTATTCGCCGGATGGCAGCACCAAGCCGCCGCTGCCCATTTACGGCAAACCGGACTATGCCCAAGGATACGATGTGGTGATCCACGACGAGTGCGCCGCCGATCAGAACGATGAGGGCGTGGTCAAGTCCGTGCTCCAACCCCATCGTGACGGATTGCCCGGCGTGAATCTCCACTGCGCGATGCACTCCTATCGGATCGGCAATCCGAATGAGGCCGCCAAGCCCGGCACGCCGCATGGATTCTGGTTTGATTACCTCGGCCTCCAATCCAGCGGACATGGCCCGCAGAAGCCGATCACAGTCGGTTACACCGACACGGCGCATCCGGTCACGAAGGGCCTGGAGAACTGGGTGACCATCAATGAGGAGCTCTACAACAACGTGATGATCTGGGGCACCTGCCGTCCGCTGGCGCGCGGGGTGCAGGGCGACGCCGGCCGGGTAGGCACCACGGATTCGGTGGTGGTCTGGACCCACGAATACGGTCCCAAGAAGGCCAGGGTGTTCTCAACCACACTGGGCCACAACAACGGCACGGTGGAGGACCCCCGGTATCTCGACCTTGTCGCCCGCGGCCTGCTTTGGTCCTGCGGCAAGCTGACGGCGGATGGAAAACCCCTCACCGGCTACGGCCCCGGCGGAAAATGAACGAAGCGCGCGGGTCGCGGTCTGCCCCTGGCACGAACTGGACGGGGCGATTGGAGTCCACGGTTGCGTGAGGGTTCCGTCCCTCTGGGCCGGGCGAATTGATTGACTCCGGCTTTGACGCCCTGTTCACCGTCCCTAGACTGCCTGTGATGAAGCCTTGGAAATACCTGACACCGCTGACGTTGGGGTTGGCGTTGGGCGGTTTGGCATGGCCCGCGCACGCCAGTGAAAAGGCAACCATCACGGCTCCGGCCTATCCTCCTGCGAAGAAGCAGCCGCCGAAAAAGGCGGTGGAGTCGCCGACCAAGCTGTCCGATTTCAAGACGGGCAATACCGGCGTCAACGTGGACGCCATTCCGCTGCCCACGGTGCCTTCAATTGATCCCAAGGCCGCCCGCCAGTTGCGCGACAAGATCGATCGGGAAAAGGACTGGTTGCTGGAGGGCGATACCGGGCAACCCAAGGGCGCACTGGAAGCACTGGAGGAATCCTGGGATTTGGACGACTCGTCCTCTTCGACGCGCACCGGTGCGGTCGAACGCAAGATGCGCTCCAAGAACCGCGACAAGGAAAAGGCGGATCGCGATTCCAACGAGGACGACCCGCGTGACGATTCCTCCGGCCGGAAGACTCCGCGGCGCGGCCAGAACAGCTTGGCCGACGATGAGGAGGACGACCTGCGGCCTTCCTTGGGAACCAATGGCAAGAAGGGGGCGGACAAGGGCTCCTTTGAATTTCCGACCAGCGAGTCGCTGAACCCGTTTGAGTCCGCCGGCAAGAGCCGGTTCAACGAACGCGTTGGCGGCATCTCACCGGCCTTCGACACGAAGGCGTCGGAAAGTCTGGATACGACCTTCAAGTCGTCCGAAGCCGAATACAATCGGCGCCTGGAACGCCTTGGGCTGTCCACCGGCACTGACGGCGGCCTGAAGGAGCCCGCGCTCCGCGCCGATTCGTTCGGGCAGGACCGGCAGCTGCGGGCCGACCAGTTCACCCAGTCCTTGGGATCCACCCTGGCCGGCGGCTCGCCTGCTGCCTCCGGGCTTTCCGGGCTTACCACCAAAACCGATTCCGGGTTGGGCCTGCCGTCGTTGGCCAAACCGTTTTCTCCGGTCGGCGGGCTTTTCGACAAACCGCTTGGGGGCGATCTCATCAAGCCGTTTGCCTCGCCGCTTCCCTCCGCGGGCAGTGCCGGCTCCCGGGCGACCGATTTCCTCCGGGCGGGCAGCAGCGGCTTTGCCCCGATTCCAAAGACCGGTTTCTGAGCCCATGAGCCGATTTCTCCTCCTTGGGTTGGTCGCCCTCTGGGCCGGCCTGACCTCTCCGCTCGCTGGCGAAGCCCGCATCCTGAAAGTGCTGCCGCACTGGCTCGACGCCCAAGGTCGCCACGCCCTGCAGCCCTCCCTTTACGAACGCGACGCCTATCAGGCCAAGCTCCGGACGGAACCCAGTCTGGCGAGGGGCCTTCGATACGACGTCCATTGGAAGGTGCCCAAGCCGGCGGCGGATGGCCTGACGCTCCGGATCGAGTTGCGTTCCGGTGCCGGTTCGGGCGCGCACTCGGTCACGCTGGAAGGGCCCGCCAAACCGGGCTGGTTCGGCCGGGGCTGGACCCGACTGAAGCTGTCCGACGAACAGTTCCAGACTTTGGGACAAGTCACCGCGTGGCGGGCGACGCTCCGGCGAGGCGACGTCGAGGTGGCCGAAGAAAAGTCCTTCCTCTGGTGAGCCGGCGGTAAATTCCCGGGAAGTGCCGGGCGCGCCTCAGTGCAGGATTGGTTCTCCGTGTGGTTGCCGGATCAGCTCGGCATCGAGATCCAGAAACCAGTCCAGCCGCCGCTCCGTTTCCTCCAGGTCAATGTGCCGTGCCATGATCAGGTAGTCGGCGTAGTGGTTGCCTTCCGATTCCACGAGGGAAGCGTAGAAGGTCGCCAGCTCAGGATCGTCCTCGCGGAGCCCCTCCGCCAAGATCTGGAACTTCTCGCAGCTCCGGCCTTCGATGAGCGCACACGCGATCAGGTGGTCGATCACCTGGCCCTGAATGCCGGGCCGGATGGCCCGCATCAGGCCCTTGATCCACAGGCTTGGCCGGGGTTCGGAGAAGGGGATGCCGCGGGAACGCAGCAGCCGGAGCACGAGTTCGAAGTGCTGCAGTTCCTCGATCGCGATGGCGTTCAGCTCGTGGACGCGGTCGAACAGCGACCGGAACTTTTCCAGGTTGAGCGCCGTGGTCGCCGCCTTCCGCTCCAGATGGGCATGGTCCACCAGCACGGACGGCAGGTTTGCCTTCATGCGCGGCAACCAGTCGGCGGGAACCTTTTCGCGGAACAACAGCATTGCGGCCGGGTGATAACTGCCGGCCGGCCGGTTGCCAATGCGTCAGACGGTTCCGGACAGCTGGCGGCGGCGCAGTTGCCCGCAGGCGGCGTCAATGTCGGGACCGCGTGAACGCCGGAAGTGCGCCACCGTGCCGTGCTGTTGAAGGACCCCCGCAAACCGCTCGGCCACTGCCTCCGGCGACGTCCGGTAATCCACGCCCCGCAGGCTGGTGCCGGTGGGGTTGTAACGGAGCAGATTGACGTGCATGCGGCGTCCAGTGAGCAGCCGGGCCAATTGCTCGGCGTGGTCAGGCTGGTCGTTGATCCCGTCCAGCAGGCAATACTGGATGGTCACGGGACGCCCGCGGGACGCCTGGAACCGGTCGGCGGCGGCCAGGACCTCCGCGATCGGATGGCGCCGGCCCATCGGCAGGAGGCGACTCCGCAGTTCGTCGTTCGGCGCATGCAGCGAGACCGCCAGATTGAGATTGAGGCCGGTGTCGGTCAGGCGATGGATGCCGTCCACGATGCCGACGGTGGAGACGGTGATCTGCCGCCAACCGAGACCGCCGAGCCGGTTGTCGGCGATGCGTCGGACCGCGGTCAGCACGGCATCCAGATTGAGCATCGGTTCGCCCATGCCCATGAAGACCAGCGTCTGCAGTCGGCGACCGATGGTCTGGGCCGCCCGCCGGAGAGCCACGAACTGCTCCACGATCTCTCCGGCGGACAGGTTGCGTTCGAAGCCGGATTTTGCGGTGGCGCAAAAATCGCACGCCATGGCGCATCCGACCTGCGTCGAAACGCAGCCGGCCGCGCGATCGGGCCGGTAATCGGGCATCAGGACGGATTCGACGGTGCGGCCATCGCCCATCGACAGCAGCAGTTTGGCGGTTCCGTCCGCTCCGGTCTGAACCCGAAGCGGCGCGACGGCCGACGGAAACTCACGTGCCATCCTCGCCTCGAGGGCGGCCGGCATGCGGTGGCCTCGGTCTTCGGTTTCGCACCCCGAATACCAGCGGCGCAGCGTCCGTTCGGCATGGCTGGCCGGAAACCCCCAGTCCGCGACGAGGCGGGCGAGTTCGTCAGGTTCCAGATCGGCCAAGGTTGCCGGCACGCGGTGATTTCGCCCCGGGAACCCATTGGCTGCCAAGCATCCGTTCGCCGGGCGGTCCAATCCGCGTCAAGGACTCGCCAAAATCCGAAGTGGACCCGCCCCCGGGAAACCCCAGCTTGCCCGCGTATGAATCTCACCACCGACCGCGGACTTTCGGCTCACGGAGAACCGCCCCAGCCCCGGGGCGTCCAACTGCTCAATGATCCGCTCCTGAACAAGGGCAGCGGCTTCACTGATCAGGAACGGGATGCGCTGGGTCTGCGGGGGCTGCTGCCGCCGCGGGTGTTCACCATCGAGGAGCAGGTTCAGCGCTCGTTGGGCAGCCTGCGCCGCAAGCCGAACGCGATCGAGAAATACATCTTCCTGACCGCGCTCCAGAACCGCAACGAGACCCTCTTCTACCGGCTCGTCACGGACTACGTGGAGGAGATGGTCCCGCTCATTTACACCCCCACGGTGGGGCAGGCCTGTCTGGAATACGGCACCAATTTCCGGCGGCCGCGCGGGCTGTTCATCAGCATCAGGGACCGGGGACACATCGCGGAGATCCTGCGGCACTGGCCGCACGAAGGCGCCCGGCTGATCGTGGTGACTGACGGGGAACGCATTCTCGGTCTGGGCGATCTGGGAGCGCTGGGCATGGGAATCCCGGTCGGCAAACTGTCGCTCTACACTGCCTGCGCCGGCGTGCATCCGTATTACGCGCTGCCCATCACGCTCGATGTCGGCACGGACAACGAGAAGCTGCACGAGGATCCGTTCTACATCGGACTTCCCCAGAAGCGCGCCAGGGGGGCGGAATACGACGCCTTCATTGCCGAATTCGTCGATGCCGTGCGGGCCGTGTTTCCCAAGGCATTGCTGCAGTGGGAGGACTTCGGCAATTCCAACGCCTTCCGCCTGCTGCACGACTACCGGCAGAAGCTGTGCAGCTTCAACGATGACATCCAGGGCACGGCCGCCGTGGCGCTGGCGGGCCTGATCGCCGCGCTCCGGCTCACCGGTGGCAAACTGAGCGAGCAGAAACTTCTGTTCCTCGGCGCCGGCGAGGCGGGCACCGGCATCGCCGACCTGTTCGTGGCGGCCGCCCGGGAGGAGGGGTTTTCCGAAAGCGAGGCGCGCAGCCGTTGCTGGTTTGTGGATTCGAAAGGGCTGGTCGTGAAGGACCGCGGGGACAGGTTGGCGGAGCACAAGCTGCCTTACGCGCACGGGCACCCGTTCCTGCCGACGCTGACGGACGCGGTCAAAGCCCTTCAGCCTACGGCGCTCATCGGCGTGTCGGGCACGCCGGCGACGTTCACGCAGGAGATCGTCGCCGAAATGGCCCGGCTCAATGCCCGCCCGGTGATCTTCGCCCTGTCGAACCCGACCTCGAAGGCGGAATGCACGGCGGAACAGGCCTACTCGTGGTCGGAGGGGCGGGCGATTTTTGCCAGCGGCAGTCCGTTTGCCCCCGTGGATCTCAACGGCACCCGGCACGTTCCGGGGCAGGGGAACAACATCTATATCTTCCCGGGCGTCGGCCTGGGCGCGCTGGTGAGCGAATCCCGAGAGGTCACCGATGGCATGTTCCTCGCCGCGGCCCAGACTCTGGCGAAGCTGGTGCAACCGGAAGATCTCGCGATGGGGCGGGTGTATCCGGCCCTCACCAAGATCCGGGAGGTGTCGCTGGGCATCGCCACCGCCGTCGCCGAAGCGGCCTATTCGCAGGGACTGACTGCGCGGACCCGGCCGGTGGATGTGGTGGGCGACATCCGCACCCGCATGTTCGATCCCCGGTATCCCTCCTACGTCTGAACCAATCACGCAGACCCGGTCGTTGACATCGGGAATCGCCGGGCGCGGCTGGGCAGGGGGTGGGAGCGAAGCTGGCCCGGTGGCGGGTCCCTTTTCACTCGCCGGCATTTCGGGCGGAGACTAATTCCTCCGCGTGCAATTTCCCCGTGTTGTCGGGCTGCTGGCCCGCTGGCTTGCCGCCTCCGCCGTGGCCGGTGCCGGTCTGTCGGTGGCCGCCCCTTCCGCGGAGGCCATCGCGCAGCTTCCGCCCGCCGTGGACCGGACGGTGGAGTTCCGAAAGGATGTGCAGCCGATCCTCGAAGCGAGCTGTGTGAAGTGCCACGGCCGCGGCAAGGCGAAGGGGGATTGGAAGCTCGACACCCGGGAGGCGTTCCTCCAGCCCGGCGAATCGGGCCCGGCGGTGATCGTGGGCGACAGTGCCAGGAGTCATCTCATTCACCTCGTCGCTGGCACCGACCCGGACGAGATCATGCCGCAGAAGGGCACGAAGCTCACCCGCGAACAGGTGGGCGTGCTGCGCGCCTGGGTGGACCAGGGGGTGAAGTGGGACCCGCAGGTCGCGTTCGCGAAGCCGGAGCCGAGGAATCTTCATCCGCGTCAGCCCGAACTGCCGGCCGGCAAGGCGACGCATCCGGTGGACCGCTTGGTCGAGTCCTACGCCAAGCAGCACCGCGTGAAGCTGGCGAAGCCGGTGGACGACCGGCTGTTCGCCCGCCGGGTTTATCTCGATGCGGTGGGCCTTTTGCCGACGCCAGAGGAACTGGACGCGTTCCTCAGGGACCGTTCTGCCGACAAGCGCGAGCGGCTGGTGCGGACGCTGCTGGCGGACAACCAACGTTTCGCGCAGCACTGGCTCACGTTCTGGAATGACCTGCTCCGGAACGACTACAAGGGCACCGGCTACATTGATGGCGGCCGGAAGCAGATCAGCCAGTGGCTCTACGAAGCGCTGCGCGACAACAAGCCTTACGATCAGTTCGTGCGCGAGTTGGTCAATCCGACCGAGGCGAGCGAGGGTTTCACCAAGGGCATCGTCTGGCGCGGCACGGTCAATGCCTCGATGACGCCGCCGATGCAGGCCGCGCAGAACATCGGCCAGGTGCTCATGGGCGTGAACCTCAAGTGCGCGTCCTGCCATGACTCGTTCATCGACGACTGGCAGTTGAGCGACGCCTACGGACTCGCCGGCATCTACGCCGACGGGCCGCTGGAAATGGTCCAGTGCGACAAGCCCACCGGGAAGTTCGCGCCGTTGAAGTTCCTGTTCCCGGAACTCGGCTCAGTGGACGCCTCGGCACCGAAGACCAATCGTCTGGCCCAACTCGCGACGCTCATAACGAGCCGCGAAAACGGGCGCCTTTCGCGGACCGTCGTGAACCGGCTCTGGGCCAAGCTGCTCGGCCGGGGGCTCGTGGAGCCGCTCGACGTGATGCAGAACGAGGCGTGGAGTCCCGACCTGCTCGACTGGCTCGCCGAGGACCTCGTGGCGCACCGGTGGAATCTCAAACGCACCTTGGAACTAATCCTCACGTCGCGGGCCTACCAGCTGCCTTCGGTGAACCTGCCGGACAAGCCGGAACCCATGTTCACCTTCACCGGCCCGGCGGTGCGCCGCCTCACGGCGGAGCAGTTCCGCGATGCGCTGGGCTCGCTGACCGGAGTGTGGCAGGACAAGCCCGAGGGCGGTCTCGACCGCCTGCTGCTGGATCGTGCCGAAGGCAAGGCGCCCGCGGCAGAGGCGTTTTGGATTTGGGGCGATCCCCATGGCGCGGCGGGTGTGGCGCCCGGCACGAACGGCTTCCGCAAAGTGGTCGTGCTCGAGACGGAGCCGAGCGAGGCGACCTTGCTGGTCCACGCCGACAATTCGGCCCGGATCTTCGTCAATGGCCAGCGGGTTCGGGGCGCCGACGCACCGGACTGGAGCCAGCCCGGGGTGTATGATGCACGCTCGCTGTTCCGCGCCGGCACTAACGTCATTGCGGTCGAGGCCGTGAACGGCGGCGACGGCCCCAATCCGGCCGGCCTGCTGGTTTATGCGCGGCTGCGTGCCAAATCGGGCTCCGGGGAACGGGAGCTCGATGTCGCCACGGATGCTTCCTGGCAGGCGAGCACCGTCCCGGCCGGGAAGTGGCGGGAAACCAGTTTCAGCGAGCCGTGGAACGCCGCCCACGTCCTGGGCGGTCCCGGTCTCGCGCCGTGGAACGTCGCTGATGCGCTGGCCGCTGCCGTGGCCGGCAAGACGGTCTATGGTCAGGTGCGGGCTTCGCTGACCGCCGCCGATCCGCTGACGCTCGCGCTCGGGCGTCCGAACCGCGAACAGGTCACCACCGTGCGGCAATCCACCGCCACGACCATCCAGGCGCTGGAACTGACCAACGGCGACACGCTGGCCAAGCTGCTGAAACGCGGCGCCGAACAATTGGTCGCCACCAACGCGGACGGCCGCACGCTTGCAGAACGGGTTTTCCAGCAGGCGCTCGCGCGGCCGCCGACTCGCAAGGAACTGAATCTGGCCGTCGGACTGATCGGCCCGAAGCCGCAGACCGAAGGTGTCGAGGACCTGCTCTGGAGTGTGGCGATGCTGCCGGAATTCCAGCTGACTTACTGAGGCGTGGAATCGCCTGGAATTTCGGCGGAATCCGCGGGCTGGGCGGGCGGAAGCACTTCGGCCGGGCGCCCGTTCAGAGCTTCAGCCGGAGCAGGCCCACTTCGAGCACCAGCGCTTCCTGGGCGTTGGTGTAGAGCATTCGTTGGGTTTTTTCCCAGGAATCGAGGTTCTTGCGGGCATCGTCCGGTTGAAGTCGCTCCGCCACAGCTGCGGTCGCCGGCCCGAGGTTCGGCAGGAATGAAAGATCTCCGGGAGAGCCCAAGGTGCCCAACCAGACGTCGCGCAACCACGCCTGCAGGCCGGCGGCAAACTCGCCGCGCCGACGACGGTATTCCGCCTCGACGGCCGCCTTGAGCTCCTCCTCCCAGCGCTCCTGCTGGGCCGCCTCGGCATCCGGATACTTCCGCAGCGGCGACTGGGCGGTGAGGGTTTCCTCAATGCGCTCCTTGGTGGCGGTGAGCGCCGTGAGCAGTGAGCCCAGCAGTTGGTAGCGGCCGAACAGCGGGGGAGATTTGGGCCGGGCCAGTTCCGCGAAACGGCCGACCCAAGAGGCCACCTCGTCGTCCATCCGCACCAGGCCGCTGGCGAAACTGAGCCGCAGGCAGCGCGAGATGATGGTCTCCAGCAGCCGGTCCGGTTCGGTGCAAAGGAGAATGATGACGCAGCCGGCGGGCGGCTCC
>CAIWAH010000186.1 GCA_903910585.1 uncultured Verrucomicrobiota bacterium | reverse complement strand
TACGTTTGACCCGCCGCTCATTGGCTACGCAGGCCTGATCCCGGTGGCGTGCGACCACAACTCCGGCACAAACGGACTGACCAGCAAGCTCGAGTTCGCCGCGTCGAAAGACCGCACCTACTTGGTCGTGGTGGATGGCGCGAACGGCACCCGCGGTGTCGCCCACCTCAATTACCGGCTGCGGACCAGCGCGGCTCCGCCCGCGGTGCTGGCCAGCGTGCTAGCCGACCGGCCGGTGCTGACGTTCCCTTCCGTGCTCGGCGCCCGCTACCGGCTGGAATCCGCCTCCAATGTCGGGGCCGCGGACTGGACCACCGTGGTCGTGCTCGACGGCACGGGCGAACCCCTCGGCTTCACCAACCTTGCGCCCGCCAGCGGCGCGGCCTTTTTCCGCGTTCGTGTCGAATGAACGCCCTTCCGCCTGTCATCCCATGAGTGTTCCCGTCCCGTCCTACAGTTGCCTGCTCGTCGAGGACGATGCGGGGTTTGCCCAGATGCTTTCCGCCGTTGTCCGCGAGACCGGCGGCGAGCCGTTGCACTGCGGGAATCTCCGGGATGCCCGCGCCGCGCTGGGGCGCCGGAGCTTCGACGTGCTGGTGCTCGACAACCATCTGCCGGACGGCAAGGGCTTCGACTTCTACCTCGAACTGTCGAAGCGGAATCCGGCCCAGACCGCCATCCTGCTCACCGGCCTGCCGGAACTGGCCCACGCGGTCGAACTGACGCGCCACGGGCTGTTCGATTACCTGTCGAAACCGATCGAGGCCGATGCCTTTGCGGCCTGCCTGCGCCGGGCCCGCACGCGGCTGGCCCACCTGAAGACCGATCTTCCGCCCGGCGAAATGGTCGTCGCCAGCCCCGCGATGCGCGAGGTCGCCCAGTTGCTGCAACAGGCCGCCCGGCACCCGGCCGCCACCGTGTTGCTTACCGGCGAAACCGGCGTGGGCAAGGACGTCGCGGCGCAGGCGCTGCATCACTGGACCTTTGCCAGCCAGGCCGCGGCCACGCCTTACCTCGCGGTGAACTGCGCCTCGATGCCCGCGGAAATGTTCGAGGCGGAACTCTTCGGCAGCGAACGTGGCGCCTACACCGGGGCCGAGCGCGCCCGGGAAGGCCTCGCGGGTGCGACCCGGGAAGGCACGCTGTTCCTCGACGAGATCGGCGAAGTTCCGCTGCCGCTCCAGGCGAAGCTCCTGCGCTTCCTCGAGGCCCGCGAATATCGCTCGCTCGGCAGCACGGTGACCAAGAAATTCGCCGGCCGGGTCGTGGCGGCGACCAACCGCAATCTGGCCGAAGAAGTGGCCGCCGGGCGCTTCCGGCAGGACCTGCTCTACCGGCTGGATTCCTTCACGGTCCATCTGCCGCCGCTGCGGGAACGCCGCGAGGAGGTGCCGGCGCTTGCGGAACGCCTGGTCAATCAGCTCGCCGTCAAATACGGCCGCAAGGCGCCGAAGCTGCTTCCCGAGGATGCGGAAGCCCTGCGCGGTTACGATTATCCCGGCAACATCCGCGAGCTGCGCAACCTGCTGGAACGTTCGCTCCTGCGCACGCCGCCCGATGTCGTCTGGCTGTCGCTCGACGCGGCCTGGCTGAAGCACGCCCGGCCGGCTTCGACCCCGATCCCCGTCGCAACCCCGGCTTCGGTTCCGGCAAACCTGCCGGGGGCAATTCCCGCAACGGCGGAATCCGCCGCGGTGCCCGCGTCAACGCCCGCCCGCGAACTGCCGCCCATCGAGGCGCAGGAATACGAACTGATCCGGCGCGCGCTGCTGGAGACCAATGGCGGAATTCGCCGCGCGGCCTCAAAGCTGGGCATCTCGCACCAGGCCCTGCTCCGTCGCCTGCAGAAGTGGCCGGAGCTGCGGCCTGCCGGCGCCAAGGAAGCGGAGTAGGCCGACGGATCGCCTCAAGAATCGTGGGCGGGTTGCCCTGCAAGCCGAACGGGTTGGGGGCAACCCGCCTACACGTGGGCCAAAGTCTTCGTTACGTGGTTGGCTTCGGGATGGCCGGCGTCACTTGCCACCGTGCTGAACCACCATTGGGGCGGACCCGGCGGCGACCTTCGCCGTGCTGCGGGTGCCGTCGGGCCAGAGCACCTGCACTTCCTCAACCGCGCCACCCAGCACCACCGTGCTGCCGGCCGGTGACCCGTAGCTCCCGATTCCGACCGCAATCGCCGTTCCCGCCCGGCCTTGGTTCACTGCCCGGATGACCGCGCCGAGGCCGTCGGGATTGCCCTTGGGGCCTTCCAGTCGCACCCGCAGTCCGGGCCGGCCGGTCGCGTTTTGGAACAGCCGGGTTTCCGCGCCATTCTGGGTCACGACCAGGTCCATCCGCCCGTCGCCATTGAAGTCGGCCGTCGCCGCTCCGCGCTGTTCCCCGTAGATCGTCAACCCGCTTTCCGCCCCGTCCACCGGCTGGAATCCGCCGGCGCCATCGCCACGCAGGAGCAGACCGCGGCCGGCGTCCAGCCGCATGTCCTCCGGTCGCACGGCGAACAGATTCTGGGCGAGAAAAGCGTCCATCTGGCTGTCGCCATCGAAGTCCGCCACCGCGATTCCGAACGCCGGCGACCATTGCGCCGGTGCCGGCAGTTCCTTCACGGCAAAGGAACCGCCACGGTTCAGCAGGGCGACCGAGGCCAGCGTCCGCACCGCGAGGGAGTTCCGGGCCGCGGTCTTGCCCCACACTTGCGGCACGGTCGCCACGCTGAATCGTTCATGGGTGGGAAAACGCTCCGCGAGGTCGGCCAGTCCGACGCTGAGGAACTTCCGGTCACGCAGCGGGCGCAGTTCGCCGCCAACCGTGATGCCTTCGACAACGGCCACCGAACCGTCCCCCGCGTCGGCCCAGGTGAACGTGGGCAGCGCGTCGCCCCAGACCTGCCACACGGTGTTGCGGCCGCGGTTGCCGGCGATCAGGTCGAGGCGGCCATCACCGTCGAGGTCGCCCACCGCCACGCTGTTCCAGCAGCCGGTCAACGCGCCGAGCCGGTCCACGCCCGTCCCGGCGCCTTCCAGAGTCCAGGACGAATTCTGCCATTGGCCCTGCGCCCACGTGAAGATCCGTATCGGCCCCGGTTCCGCCGCGATGACCAGTTCGGGTTTGCCGTCGCCGGAAAGGTCGGCGAGCAGGGCGTCGCTGACCGGTCCGATGTCCCCGAACGCACGCGAGGCGGCCTCGTCGAAAACCAGCGCCCCCCTGTCATTGCGGAACCAGCGCGAACCGCCCGGCTGCGGCCAACGCCGGGCCGTGAGCCGCGCCCCG
Source organism: uncultured Verrucomicrobiota bacterium (assembly GCA_903910585.1). GTDB lineage: Bacteria > Verrucomicrobiota > Verrucomicrobiia > Limisphaerales > UBA9464 > CAIWAH01. Next base: position 861 of record CAIWAH010000186.1, on the reverse strand, counting down.
ACGAACACATCGAGGTCGCCGTCGCCGTCCGCGTCGCCCACGGCCAACGCCGCGCTGCTGGCGGGGCCGCCGGCGAGCGGTTCGGCCGGCTTCAGGATGCCGTCGCCGAGGTTCCAGGTGAGCGCCGCCGGGGCGTTCGGCGTGCCGCCGGTTTCGTAATTGGCCACGGCGGCGAGGACGCGGCGGACCCCGTTGGTGCCGGGTAACACGGCCAGGCCAAGCAGGTCGTCCGGCGCCTCGGGACCGTCCCATTTCACCGGCTGGAACCCGCCCTTGCCGTCCCCGGCGAAGGCCGCCGGCCGTCCGCCCCGTCCGCTGCCCACCAGGACGTCCGCCAGACCGTCGCCATTGAAATCGGCGGCGGATACCGCCGGTCCCAGCTGGCCGTAGCGCTGCGGCAGCAGGGGCTGCTGTTCGAAATCGGCGAACGCCGTTTCCGCGTGGGAGTGGTTCAGGGCCGCGCTGACATCGGTGAACCAGGTCGGCCGCGCCGCTTCGGCCGCAACTGGCCCTGCCGGGACCGCGCCGGCCTCGTCCACTTCGTAGAGGTGATTCGCCTTCACGCCGCGGATGACGCTGCGTTGGCCCGAGCGCCAGTTCACTTCAAGTGTCATTTCTCCGGCTCCGGCCGCGAATGTTCTGAGAGGTTCGCTCGCGGACAGGTAGTGGCCCCCTGCGATGATCTCCTGGGTCTGTGTCACCGGTCCGCCGGTCAGTTTCAACCTGGCGCCGATTCCGGCGGCGTTGGGCCTGAGTCCCCTGAGGCGCACGGCCACGCGCGGGGCGCTGGAATCGTTGCGCCAGATGAGGGGCGGCCCGTTCAGCGCATTGGCGATCACGTCGAGGTCGCCGTCGCCGTCG
>CAIWAH010000185.1 GCA_903910585.1 uncultured Verrucomicrobiota bacterium | reverse complement strand
GTTGGGATTGAGTTCGGCGCCGAGCTTGGAGGCGGCGAGGCGCAGGGGCTCGGCGGAATCCCGGCTCGCCAGCGTGAGCAGAGTTTCGATTTCAGGTTTCCGAGTTTCGATTTGGGAGAACGCGCGCAGGGCGGCGGCGCGGGCGTCGGCCGGGGCGGCGGAATCCTTCACCACGGCGACGAGGCGTGGGGCGGCATCGGTGAGCTTCAGCCGGGCCGCAGCCTCGGTGGTGGCGATAAGGAGTGGCTCGTTGTAGCCGCCGACGTGAGGAGGCGGATTGGCCGCCGGTTGGTCGCCCGTCCGCCTCGTGACCTCGGCGGCTACGAGTTGGGGCAACACCTTGCCCAGCGCTTCCCGTGCCGGCTGGGCATCCCGTTCGGGCAACGGGCGGTAGGTGCCGACGATGCGGTCGCGCGGATGCGGCTGGGCCCAGGTGCCGAGGGCGAACAGGGCTTCGGTGCGGATGAGTTCCGGCAGGTCGGTGCGGGTGGCCAGGGCCGCGAGGCGCCGGGCGGACTCGGCGGTGCCGATGCGGAAGTTGGCGTTCACGACGCGCAGGAGCATCGGCGTGAGGTGGTCCACCGGGGCGTTGGTCCACGGCAGCGGTTGGTCGGCGCGGACGTCGCGGATGGGAAGTGGCACAGCCGCCCCGGCTGTGGCGGTGCGACGGGCGCCCTCGCCCGTCGGGTCCGCAGGAGGGGGCGCCTGCGGGACGGAAACAGGCGAGGGCGCCTGTTCCACTACGCGGAGCGTGGCGAACTGCTTCAGCAGGGCGTCGAGCTGCGCGGGTTCGGCGAGGGCGGCGAGGGCGGGCAGCGCGTTGGTGATGGGCACGTCGTTGATGGCCCGCGCGGCTTCGAGGACGAGCAGCGGGTCGGGGTCGGAGAGGAACTTCGCGGTGCGTGTATTTGCGCGGAGACGACTCGCCAAAATGCTGGCCAAACGAATCGGCTTGGCTTCCTGCAGACCGGCTGTTGCGACGCCTTTGAATGAATTCGCAAAGGCAAGGGCACCCGCGTGGACTAAAACCCTTTCATTCGGCTCAGTGGTTCCAAGCATCTGCGAGACGGCCATCGAATTTGTAAGCTGGTCGAACGTGAATCCACGAAGTTCATTGATAACAGCCTCCTCACCGAGTGTTTTCTTCAGGGCCTCCCAAGCGATCTCACGTTTTGCTTCCGAGGCTTTGGAACTGTTACCGCCCGGTCCCAAATTGAGGAATGCCCGAACCAACGGCTGGTGATGAATCAGACGGACATTGGCATCTGGCGACAACCCGGTGGCGAATGCCATGGTAGCGAAGTAGCGGACCCGCGAATTAGGGTCTGTGATCAAGGCCGCCAAGCCTTGTCGGGCATTCGCGAACCCAGCCTCGCTGAACATCTTGATCGCCTGGCAGCGGATTTCCGGATCGGCGACTTTCAGGAGTGGCAAGCAGTCGTTGAGTTGGCTGGCTAGGTTTTCGGCCGCGTTGGTTGGGAAAGGCTTCCGAGCCACTTGTCCAATGCCCCAGATCGCATGGATCCGCGCGAACTGATTCTTCGAGTCGAACGCCACCTTCTTCAATCCGTCGAACGATTTCGGCCCGCGCGCCGCCAGCTCGAACTGTGCTTCCTGACGCACGCGCATGTCCCGGTGGGCCAGCAGGTCGAGCAGTTCCTTTTCGCTGCGCTTGTCCATGCCTTCGCCGAGCAGCTTCGCCGTTTCCTGCACCACCGGGTCGGCGATGACGCCAGGGAAGTAGGCGCGGTAGAGGCGGCCCTTGTTGCTCTTGGGCCAGCCTTCGTGCCAGTCGGCGAACAGGATCGCGCCGTCGGGCGTGAGATCCACGTCGGGCACGAGCGAGTTCCACACGAACTCGTCGTGGGCCACGAGTTCGTAGCTGGCGCCGGCGGGACGCAGCTTCAGCGAATAGAGGCCGCTCTTGGCGCTGGTGCCCTTGAAATAGGCGAGCAGGAAGCGGTTGTCCGGTAGGGCGGCGCTGCCGCGCCGCCCATTCTGGTCAGGACGGCGCAGCAGCGCCGCCCCACCATC
>CAIWAH010000184.1 GCA_903910585.1 uncultured Verrucomicrobiota bacterium | reverse complement strand
CCCCCCGGCGGGTGGACCTATCAACTGGACGGCAGCCAGGCGACGGCGGGAGCGGCCGGCTCCGGGTTCAGCTCGCTCGACGGGACGTGGAGCCATGACAACGGGTCCGACGAGTGGGACGGCTCCGCGCCCGGGGGCACCTTTGGCGTCGGCAACCGTCCCGGCGGTCTGGGCGCGTTCACGGAGGCGGGCGTGACGTTCCTGCGCATCCAGGATCCGGGCGATCCGCGGGACTTCGGCTTTGGGGATCCCGGCTCGAACCGCAAGGTGTATCTGGGGCACGACATGTCGGCGAACGGCGCCAGCGTGACGCAGATGGACGAGGGGATCACGCTGTCGTTCCGGGCGCGCATTCCCACGCCCGGCAAGTCCACGAGCCCGCTCGACGGACTGCACCGGGACGGGCAGGGCGGTGCGGGCGTGCAGCCGTATCCGGCGGACGGGGACGGCTACGTCACGAGCGACGGCGGCAAGGGCAACTTTGTGCTCAAGCAGGCGAGCGGCGGGGCGATCGCGTTTTCGCTGAGCACGCTGAACGACACGGCCGGCGGCGATCCGAACGGGGCAAAGGCGAACTTCCGCGGGTTGACGATGAACGAGTTTGCGGGGAACGCGATCAGCGGGAACGTGAACTTCGGCCAGGGCACGGGCACCAACGTCATCGCGTTTGACCCGACCGACTGGCACACCTTCTGGATCGTCATCCGCAAGGACCCGGCGAACGTTGGCACGCACCAGGCGTTCATCTATCTCGACGGCAACTTCGAGCCGACGGTGTTCAAGATCACCGCCGGCAATGGGAGCGACTACTCGGACATCACGTATCTGGCCATCGGCTCGACCGCCACGCCGCAGAACTCCGCGCTCGATGTGGACTACGTCGCCTACAAGCTCGGCGCGCACTTCCCGGGCAACGCGATTGACAGCCTGCCGCCGGAGATCGCCGACGTGAAGCCCGGTCAGGACGCCACGTTCCAGTCGGCTGCGGCGGGCATCACGTTCTCGGCCAGCACGCAGGGCAACAACCAGCTGGAGGCCGCCGGCATTCACCTCACCCTCAATGGCGAGGATGTCAGTTCCGCCATCGCGCTCGGCGGCACGCCGCAGGGGCGGACGGCCACCTATCAGGGGCTCCGGGCCAACACGGTTTACCGCGGTGAGATCATCGTCCGAGACCAGGCGGGGCGGGCCTCCACCAACCGCCTCGCCTTCGACACCTTTGTCGAGGGCCCGGCGCTCGTGCTCGAGGCGGAAGACTACAACTTCGGTTCGGGCCAGTTTGTGGACAACCCGGCCGCTGACGCCTACCGGGAGCAGGTGGGCACGCCGGGGGTGGACTTCCGCGACAACACGGCGATTCCGGGCGCCAACACCTACCGCAGCGCCGACGGGGTCCTGACCGCGAACTCGCCGGACTTCCTGCGGGGCAAATATGCCGGCGCCGGCCTCGTGGAGACCCAGGTCGGCGGGGTGCAGGCGGGTGAATGGCTGAACTACACCCGCACCGTGCCCGCAGGACGTTATCAGCTCCATGTCCGGGCCGGTTCGGCGGGTGCCCAGCAGCTGCGGGTGGACCGGGTCACGGGTGACCGCGGGCAGCCCGGGCAGGCCGTCTCGCTCCTCGGCACGGTGCCGTTGCCCCACACCGGCAGCGCGAATGCCTTCACCTACGGCTCCCTCACCGACGTTGCCGGCAATCCGGTGGCGCTGAATCTCAACGGGGTCACCACGCTCCGGCTGACGGCCCTTTCGGCCAGCGACAACCTGAACCTGAACTACCTCGTGCTCGCCCCGGTGACCGGTGCGGCGGTGCCCCAGGTCGTTGCGGTTCCGGGCGGTGGTGCCACCGGAGTTTCCCCGGCGGTCGCACTGGACGTGAAGGTCCTCGACGGCGCCTCGGCCATCGCACCCGGCGATGTCCGTCTGTTCCTGGACGGTGCCGATGTGACCGCGGCGTCCACCGTGGCGGATGTCGCGGAGGGAGTGAGCCTGCGGCACAGCCCGGCCCGTTTCCTTGCGGGCGGTTCGGTCCACGAGGCGCGGGTCACCTACCCGGGCGGAGAGCAGGCGTGGTCCTTTACAGTGGCCAGCCTGCCCGTGTTGCCGCCGTGGTGGGGGACTCCGGTCACTTCGGTCGCCGGCAAGGCCAGGGGTTTTGCCGGTCGCATCCATCAGGCCGGTGCGGGCGCCGACGGCAACCTGTTCCCGAACTCAGTGGAACGGGCCATGCGACAGCTGGCGGGGCAGATCAACGATCCTGCCACTGGCCAGCCCTTCGACAACCTGGCCGCCGGTCCCGGCGGCGACGGCAGCTATACGGCCGACCTGATCAACTTCAACGAGCTGGGCACGGACGAGGGCATGCCGGGCGACCTGCCGTTCCCGAACCTCGACGCGGCCGACCAGAACTACGTCGCGTTGCAGGCCACGGCCTACGTGGAGTTCCCGGCCGGAGTGCATCGGCTGGGCGTCGCCTGTGATGACGGGTTCATCGTTTACGCCGGGCCGTCGCTGGCCGAGGCGCCGCTCATCCTGGGCGTCCGTGATCCCGGCGGCGGCACGGTTCCCGTAAGCTTTGACTTCGTTGTCGAGCAGGCGGGTGTCTATGCGCTGAAGCTGCTCTTCTTCGAGGGCTCCGGCGGGGCCGATCTCGAATGGTATTCGGAAAACCCCGTCACCGGCGGCCGGCTGCTGCTGAACGCCGACGGCTCCTATAAGGCCTACCAGACCCGCACGGGTGACGGCTCGATCAATCCCCCGGGCCCGAGCGCCAGCGGCACACCGCCCGCGGGGCTCAACGCGCCGGCGCTGGCCAATGTGACCGTGGACGCCAACACCAAGACCATCACCGCGGACATCCCGGCCGGCAGCAGCGCCGGCTTCCTGACCGTCACGCCGGCCGTCGTGATCAAGAGCGTCACGATCCAGGGTGCGAAACTGGTCGTGACTTACGAATAGGCGCGGGATCAGTCAGATGAGCGCACACGGCCGGGCGGCAACGCCCGGCTGTTTTGCTTGGGAGCGGCGCTGCGTCGCGCTTCGGGTAGCCGGGCTTCCGCTGCGGGAAGAGCCCTCCGGCTTAGCGCCAAAAATTGCGGAAAACCTCGTAGGCGGTCACGGGCCCGCCCAGGAAGTAGGCGGTGGGCGGAAGCAGAAATTCCCGCCGGCGGCGGTCGAACGCAAACTCCAGCACCTCGTCCGGGGCGTTGGGATCGTAGGCGAGGAACTGCAGGGCGGCCGCCGTCTCGGTCACCGCGTGGAGCACGATCGCGTGGTTGACGGTCAACGCCGGAAACGTGAAGGCGTGCACCACCGGGGCCGTGTCGGCGCGGACCTCCGCGGCGAGTCGCTCTGCCTCGCGTTCTTGGCTGGTCCGGCTGAACGGAAACAGCATCCGCCAATGCCCGCGCTGGAAGTAGCTCTGCCACGCCCCGCCTGCCGCGCGCTTCAGGAGCGCTTCGTGACGCCGGCTGAACTCCCGGAGGTCCGCGAAGCCGGGCAGGACGACGCGCTGCCGGTCATCGCCGCGGGCCCGGGGGTTGCGCCGCAACACTTCAAGGGTGCGCCGGGCAATTTCTTCGGCCGGCAAGGCCGCGCCCGCGGGATCGAAGCGGGCGTGGTGATGGAACTGCTTCACGACCCGGGCGAGCACGAAGCACCGGAGCGTATAGTCCGGCTCCGGGACCCGCTTCTGGTGCACCTGCCGGCCGGTCACGGGATCACGGCCATAGGTCCACACCGTTTCGTTGGCGTAGGCCAGGGTGTCCCGCGGATGACTGAAGCGCTGCATCGTCCGGGCGGGACCATGGGCGTCCTGCAGGACCGCTGACAAGCGGCGGACGACGTGTGCGGCTGCCGGGCCGGAGCGGCCGTTTCCGCGCCGGCGCCCGCGGGTCCGGGTCCCCGATTGAAGTGATTGGCTTTCGCGGACCGCGCCGACAGCCTTCGCGCATGTCAGCCTCTCCGCTCCCCTCCCGGCGCGACTTCCTGAAGTTCACCGGCGCGGCGGCCGTTGCCGCTCCCT